>DATEPX010000029.1:0-41501 GCA_035272945.1 Terriglobales bacterium | reverse complement strand
GCTAACTACAGCCGCTCGTGCTGCCGCAGCTCATGCAGCGATAGCACGAACCGTTGCGGGTCATGATCGAGCCGCAGAACGAGCAGGTCGGCGCGTCGCCCAGGTCCACGAGACCCGAAAGGGCATCGGCGGCGTGCACGGAACCGACCGTTGGTCTTTGGTCGTTGGTCGTTGGTGCAGCAGCGCCGTTCAAATCGCCCACACCTTCAGGTCCCGGCTGCAACGTTCGCGGACGCAGGTTCTCGAACAGCAGCTGCTGCTGTCCGGTCAGGAAACGCAGGTGCAGCCAGCGGAAGATGTAATCCATGATCGACTTGGCGTAGCCGATGTCGGGATTTTGTGTCCATCCCTGGGGCTCGAAGCGGGTGTGCTCGAATTTCTCGCACAGCAGCTTAAGCGGCACGCCGTGCTGCAGCGCGACGGAGACGGCCAGCGCAAGGCTGTCCATCAGACCGCTCACCGTCGAACCTTCCTTGGCCATCTTGATGAAGATCTCGCCGGGCTCTCCGCTGGGGAACAGGCCGACCGTGATGTAGCCCTCGTGTCCGGCGATGGAGAACTTGTGCGTCACCGCCATGCGCTCTTCTTTCAGCCTGTGACGCACGGCTCGCGGCGGAGCGTTGAGGTCTTCCTCCGCGAGCGCAGGCGTGGATGCCGGCGAGACGCCGGCGCTACCCGATAACGCGGTCTTGGAGCCCGCCGCGCTAAGAGGCTGGGACTTCTTGCAGCCGTCGCGGTAAATGGCAACTGCTTTCAACCCCAGCTTCCAGGACTGGATGTACGCCTCCATGATCTCCTCGACCGAGGCCTGCTCGGGCAGGTTCACGGTCTTTGAGATGGCGCCCGAGATGAACGGCTGCGTCGCCGCCATCATGCGCAGATGTCCCATGTAGTGGATGAAGCGCGTGCCCTTGGCCGGCTTGAAGGAGCAATCGAAGACGGCGAGGTGCTCGTCCTTGACGTGCGGCGCGCCTTCGATGGTGCCGGTCGCGTCAATGTAGCTGACGATCGCGTCGGTCTGCTCGTGCGTGTAGCCGAGCTTGAACAGCGAGGTTGGCACCGTCTGGTTGACGATCTTGATCATACCGCCGCCCACCAGCTTCTTGTACTTGACCAGCGCCAGGTCAGGCTCGATGCCGGTCGTGTCGCAGTCCATCATGAAGCCGATGGTGCCGGTTGGCGCGAGCACCGTGACCTGCGAGTTGCGGTAGCCGAACTTCTCGCCGTGTGCGAGCGCTTCGTCCCAGCACTGCTTCGAGGCTTCATAAACAGCCGCAGGCACGTTGGCCTTGTTGATGTTGTTTACCGAGGCGCGATGCATGCGGATGACATCGAGAAACGGCTCGCGGTTGATGTACCAGCCCGGACAAGCAGCGCCAGGCATAGCTGCCGAGCTTCGCTCGGCCTGGCGGACGGGGACGTCCGCCGCTCCGTGGGCAATGCCGGAACCAAGATTCGTCTCGGCGAGGCTCTTCCTTGCCGCCTCCGTCGCGGGTACCAGCGGTTCGCACAGTTCGGCGATCCGCGAGGACTGCAGGTACGCCTGCCCACACATGATGGCGGTTACGCAGGCTGCGTAGTCGCGTCCGGCATCGGAATCGTACGGCAGACCCGATGCCATGAGCAGCGCGCCAAGGTTGGCGTAGCCGAGGCCGAGCGGACGGTAATCGTGCGAGTTCTTCGCGATCATCTCCGTCGGATAGCCGGCGTTGTCCACCAGGATTTCCTGCGCGGTGATAACGATGTCCGCCGCGTGCCGATACGATTCGACGTCGAACGTGCCGTTGGGCGCGAACTTCAGCAGGTTCAGGCTGGCCAGGTTGCAGGCCGAGTCGTCGAGGAACATGTACTCAGAGCAGGGGTTGCTGGCGTTAATGCGTGCCGCGTTCTTCGAGGTGTGCCAGCGATTCACGGTGGTGTCGAACTGCATGCCTGGATCGCCGCACTGCCACGTGGCTTCGGCGATCTTCTTCAGCATGTCCTTGGCCTTGTAGGTCGTGACCACGCGGCCGTCGCGAATGGCCTTGGTCGAGAACTCCGTGTCGCGGATCACCGCGTACATGAAGTCATCGGTCACGCGCACTGAGTTGTTGGCATTCTGGAAGAAGATGGACGAGTAGGCATCCGAGTCGGGATGCGAGCCGTCGTAGCCCATCGCGACCAGCGCGTGCGCCTTGGCCTCTTCCTTGGCCTTGCAGTCGATGAAGTCCACGATGTCGGGATGGTCAATGTTGAGGATGACCATCTTGGCAGCGCGCCGCGTCTTGCCACCGGACTTGATGACGCCGGCGAAGGCGTCAAAGCCCTTCATGAAGCTGAGCGGACCGCTGGCCGTGCCGCCGCCGCTCAGGCCTTCCGTCGAAGACCGCAGCGGAGAGAGGTTCGTGCCCGTACCCGATCCCCACTTGAAGAGCATGCCTTCGGTTTTGGCAAGAGTCAGGATGGAGTCGAGCGAGTCTTTTACCGAGTTGATGAAGCACGCCGAGCACTGCGGCGTCCGGTAGCCGGTGACACTGAACTCGACGCGGCTAGCCTGCGGATTCCAGTGCCAGTTCTGCGCGTCGGAGTTGGGCTCAATGCGGTCGCAGCCCACGTTGAACCAGACCGGCGAGTTGAATGCCGCATACTGACGGACCAGGATGTGCACGAGTTCGTCGTGGAACGTGGCGCCGTCTTCGGGAGTGCGGAAGTAGCCCTGTGCCATTCCCCAGTCGCGAATCGTCTCCGCCACGCGGCTTACCAGCTGGCGAACCCCAGTCTCGCGCTCCGGCGTGCCCAACGGGCCATGTAGGTATTTGCTGGCCACGATATTGGTGGCGGTCATGGACCAGTCTTTGGGAACTTCGACGTCCTTCTGCTCGAAGATCACGTTGCCTTGGGCGTCGGTGATCTGCGCGGTTCGCTTCTCCCACTCGACCGAGTCGTATGGACTTATGCCCGGTACAGTAAAGAAGCGGCGGAAGCTGAGACCAGGTGCCTTCTTCTTCTCGGTTGTGGTGGTCGCCGTCGGGGGGACGGAGGTTTGAGTGGGGCTCGCTTTTTCTCGCAGTTCGGACATGACTCACTCCTGAATAATCCAGAGTCTTTTTTCGGGTGCTCTGTTCATCGTTCCCCCGTGTTTCCGCCTGCCTTCAGTCTATCTAGAAGCCAGCCGGAAATGGCGCGGGAGGCATACCTTCCTCACTTTGGGCCTGGCTATCGGTTTCATTGTGGGCCGTTTGTGCTGTCTGACCGCTGAACTCGCTGGTGACGCCAAAGGCTGTTTCCGCCGAAGACGCCAGCCAGCGCTGGAAGGACGCATAGGCCGAATGACGATTGGCTTCGTCGTCAATCACCGTGTAACGGGCAAACACGCGTCCATCGTCGATCTGGTCCCGAAGCGGACTCGCTGGAGCGAACAGGCGGCTCATCGCGATGGGCAGATCCTCGGCCTGCGCTATCTCAAACACCGCCAGCATGCGTTTGCCGCCAGCCACCGGCATCTCGCCCGGCGCCACGATTTCCTCGCCCAGGGCAAAAAGGCCCGGCTTACTGGGAACGAGCAAGAGGTCGAAGCTGGTCTCGCAACGGAACCACCGCGACCAGTGCAGGCGGCGGTGATCCATTGGGGGCTCAAAACCATGACGCGCCATCGATTCCTCGACCAGTCGGGTCAAACTTTCCATGGGAGAACTCCTTCAGCCGACGCGGCCAGCCGCAGCTGGACCCGCGAATGTTGTCATGGTTTGTCGTCCCCCGAGGGGATGCCCATGATGGGACCGGGGAACGGCCACCGCTCTCTTCAGGCTCTAGGCTCTCGGCTCTGGGCTTTCGGACCTAGATCCATTGAAGCTCCGGTTACCAACCAGGCATAACCTGAGCTTGAGTTGCATTGACGGGGCGGTGCGGGGTCATGCCCAAGGCATCCGCCCCGATTTTCCCTCCCGATTTGCCCACTTGCTCCGGGCAAAATTGCTCGCTATGGACGGCACAGTACTCCCGTATGTAGCGTCTGTCAAGGGGGTACCACAACATATTGTATTTTACCCCCAAATCAGGCCCGATGCACGGCCGCAGAACGAGAAATTTGCCGGCCACGCAAGAATTCCCTTGGGGAAAGGCGCGGCTGAGACGCGCCAGATCCTTCGCGGAGCGGTAGCCGCTTGATGACGACATCCTCATGGGGCGAGCCATGGTTGCGAGGCGTCACTTCAGGCAAAGAACGCCCGGCCGACCAGGGGCCGGCGACGGCCTAGTTCGGGAAGCGGTCTGCGATTCACCGGGGACGGCCAGCTCTCACGGTCGGCCGGTCCCATCGCCACATAAATGTCTTCGAAGATGTCCTTGGGCGCAATGCGCTGGCTGCCATCGGAGGACTCGACCAGATAGTCGCCTTTGTCGCCCTGGTGTTCGCGGCCGAGCGCATCAGTGAAGACCATGGGTTCACTCAATTGCCTGGCTCTCACCAGAAATCGTGTGCGATAAACCTGCCAATTAGTGGAAGCCTTCCTCACTTTTTCCAATCTTGGGGGAGGGAGTACGTCTTGGGATTTACGAGCGTAAGAATGCATTTTAATTTTCCTAGATTTCCGACGCAGGTGGCGCTCTCAGAACTGCTAATCACCAAAAATTTTACAAAGGGTGACGAGAATGTACCCGCACGAGGTGACAAGGTCAATTCCATAACTTTGGTGCAGCGGGTACAAAAAGGGGAAGCAGATCGGAATGCGATTCGGCGCATCAGTCCAAGCCTGAATAAATGCTCATAAGCCGCGAAGGAACTTACCTTTTCGATGAGTACGAGAAGGGAGAAAAAATCTGCTACACTCGCCGGCCGAGTTTTTTCCACAACCGGCGCACAGGAAAAGAACAGCTGCCGTTAGTCAGTACCGAGTCAGTTCTCAGTTCTCGCTTCTCAGTTTGTCTCAAGTTGGAGAGTTTCAAGTTTTAGAAAGTTCAGGTAAGGAGGCCGTCGTGCGATTTCGGATTGATCTTGTGTTGTTGAGTTTGCTGACGGGAGTGGTTGCAGGACAGGGGCAGCCCCTGCCGACCACCTACATCCAGTGCGGATCTTTGATCGACGGCAAATCAGATCAGGCGCGAAAGAACGTCGTCATCGCGATTGAGGGCGAGAAGATCAAAGCGGTAGGAACCGCGAGAGCAGGAGGCGAGGTCATCGATTTGTCGCGCGAGACCTGCCTTCCGGGGCTGATCGACACGCATACGCACGTGTTCCTGCAGGGCGACATCACGGCGGCGGACTACGATGTCCAATTGCTGAAGCAATCGCCGGAGTATCGCACGATCCTGGCGACTGTGAACGCGAGGCGTGCTCTGGAATATGGCTTCACTGCCATTCGCGATGTCGAAACCGAAGGCGCGGGCTATGCCGATGTGGACCTCCGCAACGCGATCAATCGCGGCGTGATTCCCGGGCCGCGCATGCAGGTTGCGACTCGCGCGCTGGATGTGACCGGCGCTTATCCGCTGCTGGGTTACGCGCCGAATGTGCCATTGCCGCACGGAGTCCAGGTGGTAGACGGACCGGAAGAAGCGCGCAAGGCAGTACGTGAGCAGATCATGTACGGAGCGGACTGGATCAAAGTCTATTCGGACCGGAGCTACCGGGTGCGATCCGATGGCGTGCTCGATGACATTCCTACCTTCACGATGGAAGAGTTGCGAGCCATCGTGGATGAGGCCCATCGCGAGCGGCACAGAGTCGCTTCTCATGCCATGGCGCTTAACGGAGTGCACAATTCGATCGAAGCCGGCGTGGATTCCATTGAGCATGGGAACTACATCCTAGACGCCGATCTGAAGACCATGGCAAGCAAGGGCATCTACTATGTCCCGACGATTTTGGTCGGTGAGTATGTGGCGCAAGGACGAGCCGCGGAGGGCGCTACGGTTTGGCCTCAGATGCTGAAAATTCATGAAGACACATTCCGCCGGGCGCTGAAGGCAGGTGTGAAGATCGCGTTTGGGACCGACGCCGGCGGATTTGCCTGGACCGAGAATCCGGCCAAGGAGTTTGGCTACATGGTGAGGTGGGGCATGACTCCGGCGCAGGCAATTCGCTCAGCAACTTCAGTCGCCTCGGAATTGATGGACATGCAGGACACGGTCGGGAGTATCGAGGCAGGCAAGTATGCGGACATCGTGGCCGTACCGGGAGATCCGCTCGCGGACATTACCCTGTTGGAGAAACTAGATTTCGTCATGAAGAATGGAGTCATTCACAAGCGTCCTTGAGCATGAATAGGCAGCACCCCAGACTTGCCCCGGGCTCAGAAGGGAATTTTACCGAGGGAATTCTTCCGTTCACGACTGCGTAACCAGCTTGCAAGCTGTTCGGGAACAATGTCTTGCGACGTAAAACGGGTGCTCTTCCAATCGATGCTCTCCCCCTTGTAACTCGGGTAAACACCCGACGCGACGGCTGCGGAAATTCCTTTAACATGTGCGTGAAATCATGCAACTTAAGCGACCCGCCATTGAACCGCAGACGCGCAAAGCATCCATGGACGCCTTAGCGTCCCTAGCTAAGACGCTGCAGAAAGACCGCGACACTCTGGGCGTTCTGCGGCAGGTCACAGACCAGCTCAAGCAGGAACACGCCCTATTGGTGTCGGTGCTGCAACATCTGCCTTGCGGCGTGCTGATTGCTTCGGCTCCTGAAGGAAGACTGATCATGAGCAACCGGGTCATGGAGCAAATCTTCCAGCAGTCATTCGCGACCTCGAAGGACGTGCTCAAGCATCGCGAATGGAAACTATTCCATCCCAACGGACAACCCTGCGATCCCAACGAAGGGCCCATCCATCGCGCCATCTTTTATGGCGAGATCGTGACTGGGGAGCTGTTTAAGATTGAGCGCGCGAACCGGAGCCATGGGTACGTCGTCGCCAATGCCGCGCCTCTGCATGACCACAGGGGGCGGATCATTGCGGGCATGCTGACCATGACGGAGATTTCCGGACCGCCTCTGGGGCGATTCGCGAATAGCAAAGAAGACTCTTAGCGAACGCCCACCTCACGTGGCATAGCGCAATTCCCCCGCCAATCATCCTGTCATTTTGGTTCAGGATGACGATAACCATCTCCTTTCCAGTTCAGGCGGCATGGCCGCAAAAAAAGACCCAAACCGTATCGGTTTGGGTCTTTGTGAATGAAAAAGGAGTGCTAGCCTACTTAGACACGATGTGACTTCAAGGAACGTGATAGCCACAGGCCGGTGCCCAGGAACGCTAATCCAAGCAAACTTACAGCCGGAAGAGGCGAGGCGGTCGCCGGCAGTTTGCCCTTGTCGCCACCCTTCTTGGCGCTGGTTCCGCTGGTGGAAGCGCTCTTGTCCGTGCTCGTCTGGTCATTGCTGCTGGTAGCCGACGAATTGGACTTGTCGCTGGGGCTGGTGCTGCTCGTGCTCGGCTGCGAACTTTGTGACGAACTCGGCTGCGAGCTCTGTGACGAAGTCGCTTGCGAGCCGGATGAGTTCGCCGAGCCGCTCTGGCTATTGTCGTTGCTCTGGGTCTGGGCCGCTGCCCAAAGAGCGCAGCTCAGCAGGACTGCTAGCATTGTCATTTTTGTTCTCATGGATACCTCCGCGCGATGGTTCGCGATTCTTGAGAATTTAGTGTCAAGGCTCGCAAGCCAGGAGGAAATCGGGGATACAGGTTAGGGGGCGGCGTAGATTTATGTATAGAACTTTGCTTCCCAGGGTAATTAGGGCAGAAGTCTGAACAAGAACGTCCGATTGAACAAAAGTTTAGGCTAGTAGAGTTTCTGGCTATGATTTTCGAGAGAGGGGGGCGGCAAGAATCCCGGTAAACCGCTTCTTACCGGCTCGCCGAACGTAAATTGAAAAGGCGCCGGACACCGAACTTGCACGGCTCCAGCGCCTTTTCTTGTACCACAGGTCTTTCGGTACGGACAGCATTATCGTCCATGTTGTAACCCCGCTGTCAAGTCGGGTTCTTACTGTAGCTTTCTTGCAAGCCGGAATACCCAACTATGCCGCCAGGGGCCGGCGCCCGAACCTGCGCGCGCGTTCCAGGGCGCTCGGTTTGGCCACCGGAAGAATAGCTGGCCAAGGCTCTTCCACTCCCATGAGGGCGGCGGCTCCTCCTAACCAAGCCATGTTCTTGGTGAAATTGATCATGTCGTTCATCCGCTGGTTGGGGTCTTCCATGCGCCAGAAGTCATGCATAATGGGTGAGACTCCAGCCAGGAAGCCGATCATCGCCGCCGCGCCCAGCTTGGGGTTTGATGCCCAGCAGAATGCTGGTTCCGCCTGTCAGCATGGCGATGAACGGTGGCGGTCACCGCGAGATCTGGTTTTGGCACGTTCTTAGCCCCGGCGTATTGCGAAAGTGAGCTGCGGTTTCTGACGTGATTGATTCCGTTGTAGCGAAAATAGCCGCCAAATAGAATTCGGCCGATCAGAAACGGAGCTTTCATCGGTGTCCCCCGAAAGAACCGGGGATGCTTCGATTCACGGGGAAAGCACAGCGTTGTCCTTTGTGGGGTCGGCTGTTTGAAAATGCACGCGTAACCTTTTGGCGCGGTCGTCAGTTTATATAGGTGAGTGGGGACGATGCCCGTCGGAAAGCCGGCAACGAGGGGGGCACGAAAGGAGACGCAGGAGCGTCTGCTGGTCGAGGCTGCGCAGAAGGATCCGTCGCGGTTTGCCGAGCTTTACGAGTACAACTTCGAGCGGGTATACGTATTTGTCTCGCGAAGAGTGCACGAACGGCAGGTCGCCGAAGACCTGACCGCCGACGTTTTCCACAAGGCGCTGGCCAACCTCCCCGGCTTCGACTGGCGTGGCGTCCCTTTTGCCGCTTGGCTGCTGCGCATCGCAGCCAATGTCATTAATGACCATTGGAAACGAAGTGCAAGAGAAGAATTGCTTGAGGATCCGCCCGAGGCAAGCAACGACGTAACTATCGAGGAGGTCGAACGGCGGGCGCAGCTCTTTCGCATGGTGGAAGACCTTCCGCCGGAGCAGCGGCGCGTGATTGGAATGCGTTTCGCCGAGGGAAAGACGATTCGCGAGATCGCGAGTGAACTCGGGCGCAGTGAGGGCGCGATCAAGCAACTCCAGTTTCGCGGTCTGGAGACGTTACGAACGCAGTTAGGTGAGAAAAATGGCTAGGCAGAGCCTGATCGAACAACTCGATAAGGCGGTGCAGGCGATTCTGGACAAGCCTGACGCACTAGGGCCTCAGAGCGATGCGCGACTGGCCGCCCTGGTGCGCGTCGCCGACGAGTTGCGCGATCTTCCGCGCCCGGAATTCAAGGTACGTTTGAAAACAGAGCTGGAGAGGAGAACTGGCATGGCAAATCAGAACGCTGTCGCTGAGCAAGAGCAGAAAAAAGTCAGCCCTGTCCCGAAGGGCTACCACACCATCACACCTTACCTGGTCGCTCAGGATGCGCCAGCCCTGATCGACTTCATGAAAAAGACCTTCGGCGCCGAGCAGAGTTTCCAGGCGATTGGCTCGGCAGGAGGAATTCACGCCGAAGTTCGCCTCGGCGATTCCATGTTGATGGTTGGCGGGGGCGGTCCCGGGCTCTCCTGGCGCGGAGAATCGATGGTCACGGGACTTCACGTCTACGTGCAGGACACGAATGCAGTGTATCAACGCGCCCTGGAGGCAGGCGGAGTTTCTATCGACAAGCCGACAGACCACGACTACGGCGAGCGCGGCGCCAGCGTTAAAGATCAGGCCGGTAATCACTGGTATATCGCGACTGCGAAGGGGAAGAAGTACATCCCCGAAGGTCTGCGGAACGTCAATGTGTACCTGCATCCGAGGAAAGCCGAGCCCCTCATCGATTTCCTGAAGCGCGCCTTTGGTGCGGAGGAGATCGCAAAGTACGCATCACCGGACGGAGTCATTAATCACGCCGCGGTCAAAATTGGCGACTCCATCCTGGAGATGGGCGAAGCTCACGGACCCTACCAGCCGATGCCGACCATGTTTTACCTGTATGTTCCGAATGTCGATGAGCTGTACCGCCGCGCCATCGAAGCGGGAGGAACTTTGATCGGCGAGCCGACGGATCATCCCTATGGCGATCGCAGCGGCGGGGTCAAGGACGCATTCGGCAACCAGTGGTATATCGCAACCCACATTAAGGACGTTTAGCACTGGAAAACGCCACCTGATCTTGTCACTCCGAACGGGTTTTCAGCGGGTGAGGAATCTGCTGTTTTGTCGCGAATACAAGGAAAGCAGATTCCTCGCGCCGAGACCGGGCCCTCGGAGTGACAAGGGAGAGGGGTTCGGAACGCCGACCCTGACTACGGAGTGTGGGGCGGTGATTGCGGATTTCGATGAGAAACGGGCTGGTGAAGCTTATCGAAATCGCGCATGAAAGCGCGTAATCCGAAGTGAGGAGCTGCTGTCAAACTGCTAGTTAAGCCGCCTCCTGCGAGCCCTGAGTCAATTCTTCTTCGCGTGGCGTAATGGCGCTGACGAGAGCAAAGCGCGCAATGTCGTCCTTGCGCATGAAAACCACGCCTGGACGCCTCTGCGCGTAAATGATGAGCTCTTCCAGCACCTTGGCATGCGCAGGCCGACCTGCACTGGGATCGCGGGCGCTGATGGACATCATGCGCCGCCGGCCTTCCCCCTCGGTGTATAGCATCTCGAACTCGTTTCTAAGCTCGCTCGCGTATTGCTCACTGGTGAAAGAGTGGGGTGGGTAGGCGGCCAAATCGTTCATGCCCGGCGTGCAGGGCATTACAACGAAGGGCTTGCTCTGCACGGACACAAGGAAAGGCTCATCCCGGCTCACATCATCCACATGGTAGAGGAAACCGAACTCCTGCAGGATTTTGAGAGTGTGCGGCGTCGCTTGCCGCCCCAAGGTGTGGAACCCGATCGGACGAGTGCCCGTTACGCGCTTGATCCTTTCAACGTTCTCCGCATAACAAGCGCGTTCTTTTTCCGTCGTAATGGATTGCTCGCTTACGCCGCCGTGAGCCGCTGCCTCATGGCCGCGCTCCACGATTTCTCGGGCTAGTTCCGGATTGCGTTCCACCGCTCTAGTCTCCATGTGCGAGGTCACCTGCACTCGTCGCCTCTGAAACACATCGAGCAAGCGTGGAATGCCTTCCTTGAATTCGTATTCGTACAGCCTTTCCCTGGACAAGTCGGAATTCCCGGCTCCGCTTTGAGAAAACGCGTTACCGGCGCGCCGCCCAGGTGCTTCGCCGGATTCGAATTGCAACGATATCGAAACAACCAGCTTGGCTCCGTCAGGCCAGAACTCGCGTGACCCACGCCCTCCCGCCCAGTTTCGGGCTCCTGGCAGGGCCTGGCTTAGGCGTTGGAGGTACCTTGCCGGTCCAAGCGACGACGGTCGATTTTCGAATGGTCGATAGCTCATCCGAAGGGGCTCCGCGGGCGTGCAACTATCTGTTTTTTCAACATCGTGGCATGAATTTTCATCATGTCGGAACGTTTGCTTCCGGAAAGCACTCTGAGATGCACTTTCCTGCGTGCGCGGCCGTTTCGGACCCCTTGAGTTACTTGGCGCCAGCTTACTTCCGTACATTGACCCAATGGTCAACGAGGATTAAGTTTCCAATAGTCCACGACTTTTGCAGCAAGTCATGCGGCTTTGAGCCCCCCTGTGGACGCCTTCGAGGCTTTCGTCCGGTAGACCGCTAGAAACGACCTATGAAAAGCGAGAGTAGCGCGTTGGCACGGGAACTGCATGAGCTCTCCGAGCGGCTGCGGTTCCTGGAAAGCAAACTGACATCGCCCGCGACAGAGCTGGCCGGTGGCCAGTACTACTTGGACGGCCAGCCCGTCTCGATGGAAGTGCTTTCCGAGTTCAAGTCGTCCTTGGACCACAGCCGGGACTCGGTATGGGCACTGCTGGACGTAGCGGCTGGCTACTCCGGACATACAATCGAAGAGACTCTGCAGAATCACCGGATGCAGCGCGCCAGCGAACTTCTGCACGTTCTTCGACACGAGGTGGAGTTCCCGACGAGACCTCAGTCCGCGGCTTCACGCCTTTTTCTCGAGGAAGTGCAAGTAGTAGCTGACCTGGTCCTGCGACGCCATACCAATTCGCGCCATAAGTGAACTCTTCCGAACCGTCCGTCACCACCCCGGGTTTTGTAAACTAGCCGCGCGTTCTGCGATCGATGGAGCGATCATCTACCCTGAGCAGCATTTTTCGGCAACTGTGTCCTGGCTGCCGCATGGGCAAAATTTTTCGCTCCTCGATCTTTCGCGGTTTCCCGAAAATGTTCGAGCGCTGTCGGATCTGCGATCTCAAGTTTGAACCTGAAGAAGGCTACTCTCTTGGAGCCATGTACATCAGCTACGGGTTGGCGCGCGTAACAATTGCCGTCCTCGTGGCTCTGTTGCGATTTTTTACAAACTGGTCGATCGTGAAAGATATTGTTTTGGCAATCGTCCTGTTCCTGCCCATGGCGCCAACACTGACACTGCTGTCGCGTGTGTTGTGGATCTATCTCGATCAGGCGATTGATCCTCAAGAGCTCCAATAAAACGAGGCAGGTCACTGTTCCGCTGGATCGATGCGATGTTGGTAGGCGGGCGAACCAAGTCCAGCTCTCCCGACATCTAATGAACGGTGATGCGGGGTCACCGGTCGGAATTCAGGCCGGGAAAATTGTTTGCGGCCTGGGGCAAAATCCTTAGCGGCAGACTGCCCATGCTGTCCATCGAGATTACGCGGGAGTGTCCGCTGCGCTGTCCGGGATGCTATGCGTATGGCGACATGCACCTGGGAGGCGACACCACCCTGCGCCAGCTCAGCGACTTGCGCGGGCAGGCGCTGCTTGACGGCGTGCTGGAACTCGTTCGCAAGCATCGTCCCTTACAAGTCTCGCTGGTCGGTGGAGAGCCTTTGGTTCGTCACCGCGAGTTGAATCAGATTCTTCCCCGTCTCAGTCAGATGGGCGTGTTCACCATGGTGGTGACCAGCGCGGTTATTCCCATTCCGAAAGAGTGGATGGAAGTTCCACGCCTCATCGTGGCGGTCTCCGTAGATGGCCTGCCGGAGCATCACGACGAGCGTCGCAAGCCCTCCACCTTACGAACGCATTCTGAAGAACATGGCCGATCGCCGCCTGAATATTCACTGGACTGTCACTCGGCCTATGCTGGCGCGCGCGGGATACATCGGGGAGTACGTCGCGTTTTGGAACGCGCGGCCCGAGGTGGATCGCATCTGGGTGAGCCTGTACAGCCCGCAGGTTGACGAATGCAGCGTAGAGATGCTCACTGCGGAAGATCGTCGTAACTTGCTCGATCAGTTGGTGCCACTGCGACATCGATTTGCGAAATTGCTCATCAACCAGGGAATCGCGCAAGCTCTGGAACGTCCGCCCGAGAATCCGGATGCCTGCTTGTTTTCGAAAATGTCGGTGAACTACTCGGCCGACTTGCAGACGCGCGTGGAGCCGTGCGTGTTTGGCGGCGGTCCCGATTGCAGCCCGTGTGGCTGCGCAATCAGCAGCGGCTTGCATTGGTTAAAGTCGATTTCTGTGGCGGGCCCACTGAAGGTCGATCACTTGGTGCGAGGCTCGATGGCAGCTGGTTCGATCGTGAACCGTTGGCAAACGAAAGCGCCACCACCTTCGCGCTGGGACCGCGGCTCAAGAGTCCAAGAGCAAGAGCCGGCTCTGGTAGAGATCAGCGGTGATTGAAAACGCCCGATCTGTACTTGTAAAGGCGCGCAGCCGATGTGGTTAGTAAAAACTGCAGCGACACACCTGCAGCGCCAGCGGTAGGAATTTATTGCTCCTAATCGTTGAAGACTCCCCAGCATATGGGTTGCGCTTCTCTCGTAACCCTATATCCTTCAAAAACTCGCGTTGTTGGCATCGGACCTGCATACATTTCCTTTGACTCATACGACACCGAAACCAGAGAAGCCAAACATTATTGGCGGTTGGCATAACAAGGGAGAGCAGGTCAGCATGGATGATACGAGATGGCGAAATCTTTGCGCCCTGATCATGGATGAGAAAAATCCGGATAAGGTGTGGGACCTGGTAGACCAGTTGAATAAGGCCTTGGACGAAAGGGAGAGGACATTGCGGGGCGGCGAAGCGGCAAAGGGAGTGAGTCGGGCCGCGGGCAGGCATGCTCCGGAGGACTCAACCTAGCCCGCCGAGTTGCAAAACACGTGTGCTCAACGTACTTTGTTGGTTCGCGTGTCAATCCGTCAAATCACGATTGTCGGTACCGGTCTGATTGGTGGCTCTCTCGGACTGGCGCTGAAGGCACGTGGCTTTCCGGGAAAGATCGTGGGTTGCGATCGCGCTGTCAACCTGGAGCGCGCCCGGAAAAAGGCTGCGATTGATCAATGTCACCCTGATCCCAGGGACGCCGTGCGCGGCAGCCAGATCGTGGTGCTTGCCACTCCCGTAGGTGCAATCATTGATCTCATCGACATGCTGGGCCGGTCGCTTCCGCCCAAAACCCTGCTTACCGATGTGGGTAGTACGAAGACGGAAATTGTCGCACGAGCGCGTGCCGTCTTTGGCAAGACGGCTAATAAACGCTTTCTCGCCGGCCACCCCATGGCGGGCAAAGAGCAATGCGGCGTGGAGTTTGCTGACGCAAATCTTTTTCACGGTGCAGCCTGGCTGATCACACCTCTACCGGGTCAGAATGTAGATGATGGACTTTGCGGCGATTTTCTAGAATGGGTGGAAAAGATCGGCGCTAAAATCGCCGCGCTGGAGCCGCAAAAACACGATCGCCTGTGCGCCTGGATCAGTCATCTGCCGCAGATGGTCTCCACGGCTCTCGCTGCGTCTCTGGTGGATGAGTTCGGAGAAGACGCTCCACTGCTGGCGGCCGGAGGACGTGCCCTGGGCGAAATGACACGCATCTCGGCGAGTCCGTACTCGATGTGGCGCGACATCGCCCTCACCAACAAGAAGAACATCCAGGAAGCTCTCCTCAAACTGGAACAACGGCTGGCTCACATTCGTGAGAATCTCGACACGCGCCAACTTGCGGAAGAGTTTGAGCGCGCACATCACTTGAAGAAATCGTAGCGTCGATTGCGATAGAATCCCCAGTTCGGAATTCGACGGCGAAGCTTCTGGGAGAAGCTGGTCATGAACAAGGTCGTGCGCAATGCAGACGAGGCGGTCCGCGACATCCCTGATGGCGCAAGCATCATGGTGGGCGGCTTCGGGTTGTGCGGGAATCCGGAGAACTTGATTCGCGCTTTGGTGAAGAAGGGCGTCAAGAACCTAACCACCATCAGCAATAATGCGGGCGTCGACGGATTCGGCATCGGACTGTTGCTTTCGAACGGGCAGATCAGGAAGCACATTGGCACCTACGTCGGCGAGAATAAGTTGCTCGAGGAGATGGTTCTCAAAGGGCAGATGGAGTTGCAACTGGTCCCGCAGGGCACTTTCTCGGAACGCATCCGCGCGGGGGGCGCGGGCATCCCCGCATTTTTCACGCCGACGGGGGTGGGAACCGTGGTGGCTGAAGACAAAGAGACCCGGGAGTTCGACGGGCGCCTCTACCTGATGGAACATGCGCTGAGCGCGGATTTTGCCCTCATTAAAGCGTGGAAGGGCGACAAATGGGGCAATCTGGTTTACCGCAAGACGGCGCGCAACTTTAATCCCATGATGGCGACCGCGGCTAAGATGACCATTGCCGAGGTAGAACACCTCGTTGAACCGGGCGAGCTTGATCCCGACATGGTGCATACCCCCAGCGTCTTCGTGAAGCGTATCTTTCAGGGCGAGCTGTATGAGAAGCGAATTGAGAAACGGACAGTCAGGAAAGCAAGCTAGCGAGCACTTGGCATTTAGCACTTAGCATTTCGTGGCGAAATGCAGTGGCACTGTTGTTCAGGGGCCAAATGCTAATTGCCAAGCGCTAAGTGCTGCTAGGAATTGAGAACTATCATGGCGACAATATCCAAAGTCGGTAAGGACGTTGAAAAACGCGAACGGATCGTGAAGCGCATCGCGCGCGAGTTGCGGGATGGCTTCTATGTCAATCTGGGCATCGGCATGCCTACTCTGGTGGCCAATCATGTGCCGCCGGGAATGGATGTCATCCTGCAGAGCGAAAACGGCATGTTGGGGATCGGCCCTTATCCGATCGAAGGGCAGGAGGACGCCGACCTGATTAATGCCGGCAAAGAAACGGTCACGGAACTGCCGGGCACGGCTTATTTCTCCAGCGCCGATTCGTTCGGGATGATTCGTGGTGGGCACATTGACCTGAGCGTTCTCGGAGCCATGGAAGTGGATGAGGAAGGCAACATTGCCAATTGGATGATTCCCGGGAAGATGGTGAAAGGGATGGGCGGCGCGATGGACCTGGTGGCTGGCGCGCGCCGTGTGATCATCGCCATGGAGCACAGCACGCGCGAGGGTCAGCCCAAAATTCTCAAGAAGTGCACACTGCCGCTGACCGGTTTGAAAGTTGTGGATACGATTGTCACCGAGATGGCTTACATCCGGGTGTCACCCACGGGCTTGGTGCTGGAAGAAGTTGCGCCTGGGTTGACCGCCCATGACGTGCAACCTGCCACCGAAGCGAAGCTGATCATTAGTCCGAAGTTGAAGACCATGGAAGGGTGAGAGAGGTCGTTGGTCGTCCTTCTTTGGTCGTTGGCCAGACCTAGCTAACCACTGATCACTGGACACTGGCCACTTATAGCCTGAACGGCGCTGCCAGCAGCCGCGCCGGAAGCATCACCGCCGCCCACACCAGCGCGAGCACGCCGTGCACGGCAATGCCCACAATTCGAAACGGCAAAAGCAGCAACCAGACAAACGGATAAAGAATTAAGGCCAGCAGGGCCACCGGCCAGCACAGCACAAACAGAAGGCACCAGAGCACGAATGTGAGCATGAGGACCTCCTGAGCTCCTGCTATAGATTACGCACGCTGTGTTCGGAAAGTTCCCAGAGCCCAGGGCCTAGAGCCGAGAGCCTGGCGCAGACTGCGCCAGCCGAAGCAGAGACTCTATATACGGCGCACGTGCGATCCCCCGTTCGGTGATGATCGCGGACACGTATTGCGCGGGAGTCACATCAAACGCAGGATTCTCCACCTTCACTCCCTCCGGCACCATTTGCCTTCCGCCGATGTGGGTTACTTCGCGTGGATTGCGCTGCTCGATAGGAATCTTGCTGCCATCTGGAGTTTCCATATCTATGGTTGAGGAGGGTGCTGCCACGTAGAAGGGAATACCGTGCTCTTTGGCCAGCACAGCCACGGTGTAGGTGCCGATCTTATTGGCAACGTCGCCGTTAGCCGCGATCCGGTCAGCGCCCACTACGATCGCGCCGATCTTGCCCTGCTTCATCATGGCGCCGGCCATGTTGTCGGAGATGACGGTGGTCGGGATGCCGTCTTTCATCAACTCCCATGCTGTCAGGCGAGAGCCCTGCAGGAAAGGTCGAGTTTCGTCGGCGTAGACCTGAATTGTTTTGCCCTGCTCCACCGCAGCGCGAATTACGCCTAAAGCTGTTCCGTAGCCACAGGTGGCCAGTGCGCCGGCGTTGCAATGGGTGAGCACTCCGCCGGTTGCGGGCATTAAGGTTGCGCCGTGACGGCCCATCGCCTTGTTCGCCGCGATATCCTCCGCATGCATGCGTTGAGCTTCTTCGATCAACGCCCGCTTGATCTGCGGAATTGGCCGCACGCGTAAGTGCTCGAAGTTCTCCGACATGCGGCGGATCGCCCAGAACAGGTTGACAGCAGTGGGCCGGGTTTGGCGGATCGCCTCGCAGATCTGGTCGAACTCTTTTTTCAGTTCGCCGACATTTTCAGCTTTGGAATTTTGTACGCCGAGAGCGATCCCCATAGCCGCGGCAACCCCGATCGCCGGTGCCCCCCGCACTACCATGTTGCGGATAGCGTCCGCCACCTGCTGATAGGTCGTGCACGTGACATAGGTTTCCTCCGTGGGCAACTTCGTCTGATCGAGGAAGCGTACGCCGGAGTCGGTCCATTCCAGAGTTTGGATCAAGGTGTCAGTTCCCAGGTCTCAGTTTTGTCATTCTGCGTAGGGACGGGTCTTTGACCCGTCCAAGGCGGGTCGGCGACCCGCCTTCACATGAACGCCTTCGCTCAGCACGACAACTTAGATTTGATGCGCGGCACAGCGGTTTCGCGGCACATTGGTCACGGCAGGCCGCCCACATAACTCGCAACTCGCCGCGACAGCGAATATCGGCGGAGCAGCGCCGGACGGATGCTTCAAGTGCTCTTGCCGTACGTCGCCGGCCTGAAAGATCGCGATGAAAGGCGCAGGCGCGGCTGCTTTCTCGACATTGGCACGGCCTTTCGCCTCTTCGCGTTCTACCAGACACATCACGCCGATGACTTCGAATCCAAACTCACGCGCCGCCTCGATGGCCTGAACGGTGGAAGCGCCGGTCGTGCAAACATCGTCGACAACGACGACCCGGGCCCCTTTCTCCCGAAAGCCTTCGATCCGCTGGCCCGTGCCATGCTGCTTCTCGGCCTTCCTGACCAGAAATCCGTGCAACTCTCCACTTACAACCGAAACGGCTACAACGATCGGGTCGGCACCCATCGTGAGACCGCCAATCGCCTGCGGCTTCCAGTTGCGGGAGCGAATCTCGTCGAGAAACACCTGTCCGGTCAATCCAGAGCCCTTTGCATCCAGCGTAGTAGTCCGACAGTCGATGTAGTAGTCGGCGGTCGCGCCCGAAGAAAGTCTGAACTCACCCAGGCGAAAAGATTTTTGAGCGAGCAGGGCGAGTAATGCTTGGCGCGGCGACATGAAAATCTACGATATCACGTAGTCGTCAGTAGTCAGGAGCCGGTAGTCAGCGGGAACTCCCGACAACTGACTACTGATTCAACCGCTCCAGGTGCCTGAAGCCGCCTGTGACCACGAACATCAACAGCGAAAGCGTTCCGTTGTAGCCCACGTGCAGGAGAAAGCAGGCAGCAACAGACTTGGTAACCGCACGTACGATGGTAAGGGCCAAGCCCACGAGAAAGATGATCAGCACGGCCCAGGAGTATTTCAGTTGAGCGCCGTGCAGGACGGCGAAAGCGGCGGACGTGAGAAAAATTCCCGAGCCAACCCCCAAACGCCGCGCCAGCACCGGGTAGAGGAAACCTCGAAAGAAAAGTTCCTCCATCAGTGGGGCCAGGGTCACGGCGAAGATAGACATAAGGGTGGCCTGCCGGGCATTCTCAAAAAAGCGGTCAATCGGAAGGTGCTTGGGAATCGGCAGCAATTGCCCAATTCCGGCCAACACGAAGTACAGGACCGCGCCGGCCAGGAGAAAACCGCTCCAGGAACGCCCTGGCCAGTTCCAGCGCAGGGGTTGCCAGAATTCGTTGGTGCGAATTTCGACCACGCGATACATAACCGAAAAAACCACTACATAGGTGAGGAACTCGGCAAGGAGAGCGAGTTCAGGCATCCGCGCCAGGTCTGCGAGCGATAGCGACTTGTATAGCAGGAGCTTTGCCAGCCCGATCACCGCGGTTCCAAGAACGAAACTCGCACCTATGGTCGCGCCTATGATCAGCAGCACGTCCCAGCCGCTCCATGGAGGATCATCGACCTTGGGGACTGGCGGCGGAGTCGGCGGAATTACTGGGGGACCTAAGGGTTCTACCTGAGTCTGGTTCTCCAGCGGATTGTGCGGTGAAGACAAGCGGTTCCCGTACCTCCATTGAATTTACACGATGGGGACGGATTCGGGGAACCGACGCGGGTCAAGAAAAAAGGGGCGGAACCAGTCCCGCCCCTTCTGGCACTTTTTAATGTTGAATCACCGCCCGGCAGTGCAGGCATGTTGGGAGTTGTCGTACTCCAACTGTGCCGCGTATTGATGATCATCAAGCGTTATTGTGGACGGATCGAAGTAATGTGGGATGATGAACGAACACTCATCCCCGATTTCTTGCTGGTAAAGGCCGTTATCCATGCTATTCCACCAGCCTTTCCCGTCGGGATCGGTGAGAATCTCGAACAGCTCGTGGGAAAGAACATTGTTAGTAGAGTCCGCAAGCTGGCCGTTGGGAGTTCCCGGCCGCACCTGGCAACCGCGGACGTTCTGGTAAGGCTCAACGGAGTACAGGACGTGCCCGATGTCGGTGAAGTCCACGCTCCCGTGGTAAGCGCAGAAGTAGTAGCTACTCCGATTATCCGGAGAGTAGCAGACCGTGAAAGTAGAATCGAGACACTCATCGGTGCCGGGCGGGAGAAACACGTGATAGATGTGTTGGTATCCAGTCTCGTCGCTGGCAGAGGCAACGGCGTGTACCACGGCAAGCATGTCGTCATCCGTAAAGGGAGCACTCGCGAAAGGACCACTCGGAGGGTTTGGCTGGAAGTTGATTCTTGTCCTTCGACCAACGGTGTAGCGGTTATTTGCGCTCAGTCCGACGTACTGATCGACCAGGTGGATGAAACCGCTCTGCCCCAGGTCACGGAGAAAGCCTTCCGGATTTCCCCAGCAGCTGGCGATAGTGCAACTCCCGTTTGGGTTGAGATAAATAGCATGTGATTCGGTGAAATCCACGACCGCCCCGCCGTGGTAGCTCAGATCACCGGGATAGCGCACCAAAGGGGGCCCGGCGGGTGCGGCAGCAGGCGCGGTTGCCGATGCTGGGTGCGAAGGCAACGTCCCGGCTATTCTCGGAGCCGCATCAAGGTGCGCCGGCCTTGCGTGGCGGCTCAAATGCGTAGCATGTCGGGCTGCTGCCCAGTCGGCGGCCGACGGCGTGACGGCCAGGTCATTCGAGCTTTGAGCATGGGATGGCGTCAGTGCAAAAGCGGCAAGAAATGCAGAGGACAGCGCGATTGCTACGGCGCGACAGAGAATGGAAACTGCCAACATACGGCTGCTCCTTTTTTATTTTTTTACTTTTTTGGTCTGGACAGAACCGATGTCTGCGAGGCTTTAGCCGTGTCGAAAGGGCGGCAAACCGGGCCTTCATCGCAAGTGCCCGGAGGAAATAACTTTCACACGCCTGGCTTCGCGCTCGCAGTAGTTCTCAGGTTTCAGGCACCCACAAAAAAGCGTTGGCATTGTGTGCTGCAGGAATCTGCCTGTCAAGCTGTGAAACACTGTAGATTTCAAGGTGAAAACTTACAACTCTGGGCCACAGGCGGGCGATTCAGAAGATTGCCAGCTTGGGCATGTGAGTCAAGATGGACTAGTAGAAAAAGGGAATGTAGTGAGAATTGTACAGGCTACACGCTCGCGGGACTCTTGGCCGCATCGGCGTGCGTACCATTGGCGAAGAAGTGAGCTAAGGCCTGTCCTGTGTAGGATTTCTTGACGCGAGCCACCTGTTCCGGAGTGCCCTGGGCAACGACCCGACCACCTTCCTCTCCGCCCTCCGGGCCCAAGTCAATAATCCAATCGGCGTTGCGGATTACGTCCATATTGTGCTCGATGATGATGATCGTGTTGCCCAGGTCGGTGAGACGGTGCAGTACTTGGAGCAATTTCTTGACGTCGTCAAAGTGCAAGCCGGTCGTGGGCTCATCGAGGAGATAGAGAGTCTTGCCGGTCTGCCGCTTGCTCAGTTCCCGGGCCAACTTGATGCGCTGGGCCTCCCCTCCGGAAAGAGTGACAGCGGACTGGCCCAGTTCGATATAACCGAGTCCAACATCGACAAGCGTCTGCAGTTTCTGCTTCACCTGCGGGATGTTCTCGAGGATTGGCAAGGCATCGGCCACGGGCGTTTCTAGCAGGTCGGCAATGGAGTAGTCCTTGTACTTCACCGCAAGTGTCTCGTGGTTGTAGCGTTTCCCGCCGCACACCTCGCAGAGCACGTACACGTCTGGCAGGAAGTTCATCTCGATGCGCCGTTGGCCTTCCCCTTGACAGGCTTCGCAGCGTCCGCCGGAAACGTTGAACGAGAAACGTCCGGGCTTGTATCCGCGCTCGCGCGATTCAGGAAGCATGGCATACAAATCGCGGATCTGCGTAAACACACCCGTATAGGTCGCGGGATTGGAGCGCGGAGTGCGCCCGATAGGCGACTGGTCGATGCGGATTACCTTGTCAATATTCTCGGCGCCGGAGATTGCCTTGTGCGCTCCCGGTTCCTCGCGTGAGCGATAGAGTTGCTGGGCGAGCGCGCGGTAGAGAATGTCGTTCACCAGAGTCGATTTTCCGGACCCGGACACGCCGGTGATGACAGTCATCACTCCCAACGGAAACGGGACATCAATGTTCTTGAGATTGTTTTCTCGCGCACCGAGCACGGCGATGGCATTGCCATTGGTGTGCCTTCGCTCGGGGCGCATCTCAATCTGCAATTTACCCGACATGTAACCGCCGGTCAGCGATTCGGGGACTTTCACGATCTGATCCGGCGTTCCCGACGCAACCAGATTGCCGCCGTGTCGTCCAGCGCCCGGGCCGAGATCAATCACATAATCGGCCCGGCGAATGGTTTCTTCGTCGTGCTCAACCACAAGGACGGTATTGCCTAAGTCGCGCAGCGACTCGAGCGCCGTCAGCAAGCGATGATTGTCGCGGTGGTGCAGGCCGATCGACGGCTCATCCAGGACGTAGAGCACGCCGCGCAGTTTCGATCCAATCTGAGTGGCGAGACGAATCCGCTGTCCTTCACCTCCAGAGAGTGTGGCCGCCGAACGATCCAGTGAGATGTAACCCAGCCCCACCGCATTGAGAAATTGCAATCGCTCAACAATCTCGTGCACCACACGGCCAGCGATGATCTGTTCCCGGCCCGCCAGCTTGATCTTGCCGCCGACTTCCAGAGCGCGCGAGACCGGTAGTCTAGTGAAGTCGGCAATGGACATGGCGTTGACCGTCACCGCCAGACTCTCTGGCCGCAAGCGTCGGCCGTGGCAAGCGGGGCATTCGGTGGCAGACATGTAGTCGAGCAGGTACTCTCGGTATGTGTCCGAAGTGGACTCCTCGAGGTTCTGTTTCAGCTGGGCAATGATCCCGCGAAAACCAGTCTTGCCGCCTCTCTCCGATTCACCATACAAGAGCAGCGTCTGGATTCTGTCCGGCAGCTTCTCGAACGGCGTACTCAGGTCGAATCCATGGGCCGCCGCCGTGATCTGAAGCATGTGCACCAGGTTGGAAGATGCGGAGCCGGGGCCAAGGCCGCCATCCAGCAGGGGCTTCGACCATTCCACAATGATCTTGGCGGGATCGAAATCATAGCGGCTGCCCAGGCCGTGACACTCCGGGCAAGCGCCATACGCGCTGTTGAATGAGAACGAGCGTGGTTCCAGTTGGGGGACGTTGATTCCGCAATCCGGGCAAGCGAGATTGGCGGAGTACATCTGCTCTTCGCCGCCCACTACTGCCACCTGCACCAGGCCCCCCGCTAGCTTCATGGCAAGGCCAATAGAAAGTTCAAGCCGATGCTCGATTCCCGGCTTCACCAGCAGACGGTCAATCACGACCTCGATCGTGTGGTTCTTTCGCTTATCCAGGCGAATCTCGTCTTCCAGGTTCACCAGCTCGCCATCAACGCGAGCGCGGGTGAAGCCGTGCTGCATTAACTTCTCCATCTCTTTCTTGAACTCGCCCTTGCGGCCGCGAACGATCGGAGCTAACACCATCACGCGATCTTCGGGCGTCAGCGACATCACACGCTGGACAATTTGCTCGGCCGACTGGCGTGTAATAGCGCGGCCACACTCCGGACAATGGGGAATGCCGATGGAGGCGAATAGAAGACGAAGATAATCGTAAATCTCAGTGATTGTACCTACGGTTGAGCGGGGGCTGCGGATGGTGGTCTTCTGCTCAATCGAGATTGAGGGGCTAAGTCCATCAATAGCATCCACATCCGGCCGTTCCATCTGGTCCAGAAATTGGCGGGCATAGGCCGACAAAGTCTCTACATAGCGGCGCTGGCCTTCTGCGTAAATCGTGTCAAAAGCCAGGGAAGATTTACCCGAACCGCTTAGGCCTGTTATCACGGTTAGAGTGTTCCGGGGGATGACAACATCAATGTTTTTAAGGTTATGCTGGCGCGCGCCCCGTACCGTGATGTTGGTAATGGCCATGCTAGTTGAGCGATGTCCTTCCGTACTGTGGACGGATCCCCAGAAACGTTGGAAAGTGGGACTACGCAGCTCTACTCCGTATCTTATTTGTAAACAGCTGCTACCGTCAACGCGCGTACAGTGAAAGCGTGCGCCCCGTACGGTCAAAATCGGAGAAGCGGGCACGGACCGAAGCAGGGCGTGCAGCATCTCAGAAGTGGAACAGAAGGTGGGCCGAACGTGAACGCTTGGATGATTTCCATGGTGCTTTCTTTTACGGTTCTAATGTCTTTTAGTATCGGTGTGATTGCCGCCTACGCCCTGATGAGCGTCATCCTCCACGCGTTCCGCAGCGTGCAGACTCCGCCCGAAGAAGCAAAGCCGGTACTGCTGGCCCGCAACGCCCAGGCAGGCGCCGACTAAGCTACCCGTCTGGCTCGGGCACTCTTGTCAGCGCGCTCGTTCAGCGTGTCCCATCCGGATTTCCACAAGTACAAGCGAGATGCAGGATACCGATTCCGCGGGCGAGGGCGCCCGCGCCACACTTAATAACGCCACAATTAATACCCTTAATAAAAGGAACCCAGAGGCGCGGACAAGAATGTCCGCGCCACACGGCGCTATTGAGGTTTCGGTCGTGAATCGGGCGGAGGAGTGGGAGTAACCACTTGCGGCTGCTGCTGGCCTGGCTGTTGTTGCTGCTGCGTCATCTGCTGCTGACGCTGCAATTCCTGCAGTAATTGCTCCGGCGTTTTCACGGTGGGCTGATTGGGATTCTGCCCGTCGGTTCCCTGACCTTGCTCGGGCGCGCCTTGGTCGACAGCGTTGTCAGCGTTAGTGTCCTGGGACGTGTCTTCCTCATCCATGCCATCTGAAGACGCAGGCTGCTCCTCGACCGGCGTCTGGCTCTGCATCTGCGGCTGCTGGGGATAGGGTTGCGGAGGCACTCCCGGCCGTATCGGCATGCCTGCTTGACCTGCTTGGACTGTGACCGGGGTCTCGCCACCGGCCCGCGGTGTCAGAATCACCTGGGCCACCGCGTTGGGATCCGCTACCGTGCCTACCATGACATAGTTGAAGTGCGAGCCATTGAGTAGGGAAGTGAGAACATCACGTGCCGGCCCCGGGCCAAAACTGCTGACCACGCGCTCATTGGCCCCAGGTGGGATATCGATATCGGCACCGGTCTTGTTGCGCACCGCGTGCAGAATGTCGCTCAGCGTCGAATTCGGCGCCACGATTGCCAATTGGCCGTTCTGGTAGGTGACAGTCGGGGGCTGAGACGGCATCTGCTCCGGAGTAGGCGGAGGTGGGGCCGCCGGCATGGAGGCTTGCTCTTCCGCTTTTTTCTGAGGGGCTTTACTGCCAGCCGCCGGCTTTCCTTTACGCGGCGATATTTTCCTGCTCGGTTGCTCGGGCTCTTTTGGCTGTTCGGACGTCTGTGCAGAACCGGGAAGCGGCAGGCACAATCCCGCCGTGAGAATTAGAATAACCGCGAATTGGAATCGGATAAAACGCATGTAACCACATTACCTAGTACGGGAGTATCTTGATAGGTTGCGAAGGTAATTGTAGCACCGTCCCGGAGCCCCTTTTGGCCGTCTTGCGTGATGATAATAAGGAACTTACCGTACAGCCCCCACATCGTGAGCAGCATCGTACGATGTGGGAGAAGAAAGAGGGTTGCCTCGCGTATGAGTTCAAGAATTAGTCCTGCATTGGCGAAAGAAGACCCGCTCCGGTGCCTGCGTCTCGGGGCAGTTGCATGCTGTCTCGCCTTCCTTTTATTACTATTAGATGCATCCGCGGTTCAGGCGCAGAGTTGCCTGTCAGCGTCGGATATGGATGCCGCGACGCGCTCGGGTTTGGAGAATACCGCTCACCGCTATTTCGATATGGCTTCCAAAGGTGATGTGTTCTCCCTGAAACAGAACTCGATCCCCAGTGTGGCGTCCAATTTCGCCGGCATCGAGTCCGCGGTAGTGGATAACAAACCAGCGTTTCAAGGCGCCCAGGCCACGCCACGCCCCCCCTTCTTATTGCAGGCGCAGGGCAATGCCCCGATCGAGCGCGCTGAATTTCTATGCGGCGTCTTTGGGACTCAGGGCCAGACGCGTGACAGCGCCGTCTTCGTACTCCCCAATCTGCCGCCGGGAAACTACGGCGTTGTGATCATGGATGTGAGCGGGGCGAAAGGACCGTACACGCTCTCCCTCGTCCTACAGCAGACCGGGAATGACTGGAAGCTGGGCGGTTTCTACGCCAAGTCGGCTCAGGTATCCGGTCACGATGCGCCGTGGTATTTGGATCGCGCCCGCCAATACAAAGCCAAGGGCCAAGTCCACAATGCGTGGCTGTATTTCCAGGAAGGCAGGTCCCTGTTGTCGCCGCTCGATTTCATGAGTACGCTGCAGACGGACAAACTGTACGACGAAGCGCAATCTGTGCTGCCGTCTGACTTTCCTGCTAATGGCAACACGGTCGATCTGGTGGCAGGCGCAAACACTTACAAGCTGACGCAGATTTTCCCGCTGGGAGTCGGCAATGATCTTGACCTGGTAGTGAAATACCAATCCAGAGACGTCTCCAACAGCACTCAGACCTTTCAGGACAACGTGGCGGTCATCAAGGCGCTGGTCGCGAAACATCCGGAACTGCGTGATGCCTTCAGCGCAGTGGTGGCACGCGCAGTCGAACCGTCTGGCCGGGACTACGGGTCGTTGCTGGCGATGAAAGACATAAAGTAGGTAAACAGTGATCGTGGCTGGTGGCTGGAAGGAAGTTCTTCGCTAATCACGATCCACTATTCACTAGCAACTAGCCACTGACCGCTTCTTCTTCAAACGTACACTCCTTCGGGCTCTTGTCTTCGCGCAATCCCACGAACACGGGCGCACGCAACTTCAGGCCGCCTTCTGTGGTCTCGTGCGTCCATTCCGAGAATTTGATTTCCGCGACCAGCTCGGGCTTTACCCAATGAACTTTCTTGAGTGCTTCGACCGGTCCATAGAAGGGATTGCTTTTCGTCTCCAGCTTCTTCAGCAGATTCCAGACAGCTTCCAGAGTCTTGCGGTCAAAGCCGCTGCCGGCCTGGCCCACGTGAATCAGGCGGCCCTGCTTGTCGTAGAGCCCTAGCACAATCGAACCGAAATAATCGCGGCTGCCCTCCGGCTCTGTATGGCCGCCAATCACCGCTTCGATCGTTTTGGTAATCTTGATCTTTAACCACTCGCGCGTGCGTTTCTCCTCGTAACAACTCTTACGGCGCTTGCCTACAATGCCCTCCAGTCCCTGCTCTGCTGCAACCTGGTAAAGGGCTGTGCCTCTTCCAACCTGATGGTCCGAATAGCGGAGGCTGCCGCCGGGGATGATCACATCAGCCAGCAGCCGCTTGCGGTCCTCCAGGTTCACCTTGTGCAGGTCATGGCCGTCGACGTAAATGAGATCGAAGCCGTAATAGAGCACCGGAACATCGGAGCGCCCCGGGGCGCGGAAGCGTCCGTGTCGGATACCGGTCCGCTGTTGCATGAGACTGAACGATGGGCGGCCTTGCTCGTCCACTGCTACGACTTCGCCATCCAGGATGGCACTCTTGGCCCGCACAAATCTTGGCAGGTTGCCCAGTTCCGGATACTGCGCTGTCAGATTGTTCTGATTGCGCGAGACAAGGCGGAGTTTGCCGTCCTCAATGAACGACACGACACGATAACCATCCCACTTGATTTCAAACAGCCAGTCGTCGGAGTCGAAGGGCTGTTCGATCGCCACCGCCAGCATGGGATGTACAACGGATGGCATCGGTCTGGCCGCGGCGCCTTTTAATGAGCTCACCGCGGAATTCGCCGAGGAAGAATCCTTATCTTCTTGATCCTCTTGCGCCGGAAGTTTTTTTTTAGATCGCGTGCCTGCTCTTTCGGTTTTCTTCTTTGTGGTCTCGGCGCTCTCGGCGGCGTGTTTTTTCTTCTCAGCCTTGGCCAAAGCTTCTGCCAGCCAGGGAGCCTTCAGCCTGCCGCGCGATAGAGGCCGGCTGCTCTTCCACTGGTCCGACTCCTGATCTCCACCAATCTGCGCCATCGTGCGTCCGGTCAGGACCGACGCGTCGTATTGATTGATGTCGAAGCCCGGCACCTCATATTCATCATGCTTTTTGAGCAGCAGCCATTCGGTTCCCTTAGTGCCCGGCCGGCGGGAACGGATACGCACCAGTGCAAAGTCCCCATTAAGGCGCTTGCCATTAAGCCGAAACTTCAGATCGCCTTTCTCCAGCATCTCGCCTGCCTCGGCATCAGTTCCAGGCACGTACTTCCCGTTCACAGGCTTGGGCGAGAGCGGTTGCCATGTCCCCACGTCCCAGACCATAACCGAGCCCGCGCCGTAATTGCCTTCCGGAATGATTCCCTCGAAATCAAAATAGGACACGGGATGATCTTCCACGTGCATGGCCAGGCGCTTGTCGCCGGGATCAAGCGATGGGCCTTTAGGGATCGCCCATGACTTCAGTACGCCATCGAGTTCCAGCCGGAAGTCATAATGCAGGCGCGTGGCACGGTGCTTCTGAACAACAAAGCGATGGCCCGCCTTCTTCTCCACTTTGGGGGGAGGCTCGGGAGTCTCTTCGAAACGGCGTTTACGCTTGTACTCTTCCAGGGCCATGATGGCAGTCATTGTAAGACTTCTTTATGCGTGTGCGTTTCAGCGTCCTCTCGGATCTCAGCGGTTAAATCCTCTTTCAGCAGCATGAGTCTCGTGTACCCCGCGCGAGATCCTTCGGGACCTACTGGCCCCTCAGGATGACAACAAATTCAGATGCTGAGATGCGAATCGAATGGAGTGGCCGTCTTTCGAAGAGAAAGAAAGGCCCCGGCGGAGACAGCCGGGGCTGGAGTTCAGGCCGCCCGCCCGGCGGCAATACGATGGGTAGTGGAAGTATCCACGTTATAGGTCTCCACCTTGGGGGTGGTTTTCAGCAACGGTTTCAGCATGTCCGCGATCTGGTTGAAGTGCTCGCGATGGTAGCGCTCAGCCTCTTCCCGGGAGTTCCAGAAACTGATGGAAACCGTCCGCTCCTGGTTGCTGTCGTGCTGCAGCCCGATCAGTTCTACAAACCCGGGCTGCCTCTGGAGGATGGGGAGCACATCCGTGCGAATTTTGTTGCTGAGTTCTTGTCTTTTGTCCGGTTTCACTTGGCATTCCACAATGCGTGTGAACATAGAGACTCCTTTCGCAATTGTTGGAAGGTGAAAGATTCGGCCCGCTGTTCATCAGGTCGAGGAACTGCCAGCACAGCGGGGAGAAGGTTAGTTGGCTTTTCTATTTTACTGCCGAACGAAGGCCACAATTATAAGACTTTTACGTTAAACGGTTTTGCACAGATGTCCGATTTCCTGCTTCATTGCCAGCCATCTTTCTTTAGAATCCAATAGATGCGCACGATACTTTTTTCGCGACTCTATGATTTCTTCGCCTTCGTTGCGGGCAAGTATGCTCTATGACCATTAAGCGTGAGTACCCGGAAACTCCGCTCATCGGCGCAGGCGCGATTATCGTCGAGGACGGACGCGTCGTGTTGATCAAGCGTGGGCATCCGCCGCTCCTCGGTGAATGGTCCATTCCAGGCGGCGTACTCGAAATCGGCGAGATGCTGCGCGAAGCCGCCGTTCGCGAGGCTCAGGAAGAAACCGGCCTTACGGTTGAAGCAGGCGAAATCCTGGGCGTGTACGATCGCATTTTGCGCGACGGTGACCGGCTCCAATATCACTACGTGCTGATTGATTTTCTCTGTCGGCGTGTGTCTGGTGAAATACGGCCGGGGAGCGATGCCGACGAGGTGCGCTGGTTCAAGCGCGACGAAATTGATGCCCTGAAGCTCGCGCCGGAGACGGCAGAAGTCATACGCAAAGGCTTGAACGCCGCAACCATGTCGTCAATCTGAGGGACCGGCAGTGTCCCGAAGAATCTGGAAGGCAACGGCGAGGCTGATTACTGGTTGCTGATCTACGAAAGTCCTTCGCAGACTACGTGTGCTCAGGATGATGACATTCAGAGTCTTACTTGCCGGCGGCGTGCACTCTGCTCTTGGCGGCACGCACTTTTTTCACCAGCGCAAAATAGGCCGACCGAGCCGTGCCTGGTTGCTCCAGGTGGAGCAGGAACAGTCCCTTGAGGAACCGCCGAGTCACGCGGCCTTCCAGGTAGGCGTCATAAAGATCGCTGCCCAGCATGTAACCCAGTTGTTGGGTAAGGTAGTCGAGCTTTTCTCCTTCGCAGCGCAGGCCTTCCTGTATTGGCTTTGGCGGTTGAGGATAGCGCCGCGCATTGCGTTCGAAGCCGCGGTGCAGCGCCAGAAAATCCACCATGCGTATGAATTCCTGGAACTCGAACGAAGTCTGCTGTTCCACATCTTCCCGGGTTTGGTCGTACAGTTCGTATAACTCGGACTCGCGGGCCGGCGGGCGGGCCGGGTACAAAACGCGCGAACCAAAATATGCGAGGGCGTTTTCCAGGGCACGCGTGTAGAACGCATCCTCGTGAGCCTCGGCGGCGGAGCCGTTTCCATTCGTGCGCAGCGGCAATCCCCGGCAGGCATGATGCAGGAAGCGGGCTGCTTCTTCCGCAGCATGCATCATCTGGAACTCGCAAATATAGAACGCGTTCACGCGTGGCAGGTAAACGCTCCCGCTCGCTTCCACTCTGGCCAGCATGGTTTTCTTTTCGTGCTCTGTCACCCCCTTGCGCGAAAGCAGCTTGCGCAGAAGAGCGTCGGAATTGCGGCAGTAGACTTCCGGCAGCGAGTCAACCAGGAACTTGGGCTGGGTCGTGTTGTGCGATGAATAAAGATTGACTCCCAGGAATCGAAGCAGCCCATCAATGAGGTTGTAAATAGTTGGACTCAGGTCGGGTGCACCCGTACCTTCGCGGCTCCAGCGGTCGAGGCAGAACCGGTAGCTCTCGTATTTCTCCAGAGGTGTGGCATTGAAGACGCAGACTACGTCGTCGGTCACGCGCACCGCTTCTACGCGGTCACAGCTTTCTCCGGCAGCCTTCCAGTAGAGCGCATCGACATTCTGCAACACCGTCAGCAAGCCCTCGTCCGGTAACCGCTCATGGATCAGCCGCGGCAAGTGTTTCGGTGCAAGGTGCGATTCACCAAAGAGAATGAGAATGCGGGCGTCGGGATGGCGCTGGCGGACCTCGGCGATCTTGGCGGCCGCATGGCGATCACGCGCGCTGATTTTGCGCAGATCCTGGCGCGGCATGCAATCCAGCCCATAAATCGCCTTCGCATGTTGCCGCGCGTTGCGCAGAAGGGCAGAGAAGGGCTCCCACTCGTAGCCCCAGTCGAGGTCAAACCGGATGCGTTCGCGCAGTTCCTGTTCGTCAATTTCGTCGCACAGCCACTCATCGAGGATGTGCTGGTCGCGGGAAAATACCGTCTCCAACCCGAGCACAACCGGTCTCTCTGTATTGTGTGCCGCCTGTTCGATAAGCGAACCGGCGAAGCGCTGAGAGGCAGGTAACGCATGATAGTCTCCGATCAGAATGATATCGGACTCTTGCAGCAGCTCAGACAGCTGTTCGGAAGCCAGCACGGAATCGTAGGAACGGAAAGCCTGGCTGAAGTCGAGCAGATACTTGCGGCGGCCGTTGTGGTCGTTGGCGCGGATCTCGCGTTCCACCCCGGCGAGCGCGTGCAGTTGCGCGGCACTGCGTCGCGATCGCAAGCTGGCGGTGCTGGCCATTTTTGGCGTCCCTCTATTTGATGCCGCAGAGCGCTGTACTTACTCCGAACTACCGGATTCCACCGGCCGCTCTCCTTGACTTGCCCGAGCCCGGCTCCCCATGCTCAAGGCGCAAATTCAGGTACTACGGAGCCAACGGTTGCGCGAGCGGGAACATCCAAGCTCTCTGCTCTGTAGATCAGTTCCCCAGGACCTCACTCGGCGACTTCCCGCGTTCTACAATCGCCCCACCAGTTCCGGGATGATGGCACGCGAATTCGCTTACCCGCGTGCTGTCCCATATCGGTTTGCCTCAGCCGGACGCATATCGCTGGAAGGGCTGATTCGCGGTAGCGATTCCTCGGGGGAGACTCCCAGTTTAGAAACCGGAAGTACAGCGATCCAGATTCCTAGGGACCATGACCTTTGGGGGAGAAAGCAGATTCCTGGGTGCTAAAGCACCTCGGAATGACAAGAGAATCGAAAATCGACAATTCAACAATTCCTGTTGATTCTCCCGATACACACCTTCGTGCCAGTTGCGCCCGAGTCGCTTGTGTAATAAAGTGGCTCTACACCGGAAAGGAGGTGGTCCGATGGCAAAAAGTTCTGACTGTAGTGGCAAACGTTTAGGTGAGGTGGCTGAGACTTAGAGCGGTCGCTCTAAACCTCGCACGACTACCGGTGATTTGGGTCCGATCCGCCCGGCGTAAGCTGCGCCGGGTCCCGGAGTTTGCCGCTGGGGCCACTTACGAGTGACCACCTCCGAGTCAATCCCAACAGTCTACCGGCGACCCGCAGACTTCCAGTTTGCGGGTCGTTTTATTTTTGAATTGATTCCTGATAGCTAGGAAGGCCGTCTGCGAACTACGGAGTTAACCAGGCCATTGGCCTCCGCGTTGTCTTCGCGCGGGACGTGCGAAATGGAGAAATCCAGGGAGCGCGCCAGCTTGCGGCAAATCCAGTTCAGCGAATAAAGGCGCGAGCTGCGGCATTTGTACTCGCCTTTCATCTGGCGAACCATCACTTCCGAATCGGAGTAGACATGCAGCGCCTTTGCCTTGCGGGATAGCGCGTATTGCAAGGCTTCGAGCAACGCCACGTATTCGGCAACGTTGTTGTCCTGGTGTCCGATGGATTTCGCGATTCGAACCCGCTGGCCTTCCGGGTGGTCGATGATGATGCCAATAGCCGCCGGCCCAGGATTTCCCCGCGATCCGCCGTCTACATAGGCCACGAGATGGGACATTCTAGCTGCTCGTTCACAACATGCGTCAGGAACATTCCCGCCGTCAAGATGTTTATCTGGTTCCGTTACAACGCGATTTGCGTCCTCCACGCAGTTGTGGATTAGCAGTGGACGCAGCGTGCAAAAAATCCAACAGCAAGGTTGCACCTGGTGCAACTTAAGCGGGTTCAATCGGTTGCAAGCAGTGCTCAAGGTCACTTTGGATGCCACAAGAAAGTTGCTATTGCACCGATCTGCGGCGTTGACATTTGTCGTCGTCGCGTTTAACGTCAGCACCGTCGACGGCTGAAAGGGTTGGCTAAAAATAAAAAGTTGGCCAGTCCGAAGTAGGCTGGGTGATCCGATCCGACGAGGCAACTCACCGGACGACCAAACCCGAAAAAACCGACTGACTCTGCGAGGAGCAGTTGGGGTTTGGAACTGCGAAAGCAGTGATTACATCAGGGGCTGTGACGGTACATGCCTCCACGCTGTTGGCTCCCTCGCAGGAGCTGGCGGCTAGAGCATAACCAATGTCACGGCCCTTATAATTTTTTTGGCGACTGCCTCAGGTCCCTTCTCACAAACAACCCCGAAAACCTGGGCACCCTCCTTTGTCGCGGGCTGTTGACATCGTTGGTTCTCGCGTGAACGCCTTAGCGCGATCGTGTGATGCATGCCCACGCATGTGCCATTTACTCGCTCAGGCTCTGACTCTATGTTGAGCAGGAGCAGTTCTGGGGGAGGGCTGTTCGGCAGGCGCCCAGGTTCGGAAGCGAATCTGGGCGCTTTGCGCGTAGGAAATACTCCAAACCTAGGATGGGAGACATCATGACTAGAGAACGCCGCCAGAATCATCGCGTACTGAATCAACAAGTGGTCTCGCTTGTTCTGCCCAACACCAACAACGAGGACGAGTGCACAGCGATTGCGCAGAACGTTTCTGTTGATGGCGCGTTCCTTGTCTGTGATCGCCATATCACACCCGGATCCAGGCTGGATGCATCCCTTGTACTTCCAGCAGAGGTCACCCTCACGGAAAGCAAACGCGTGTGTTGTGAGATTAGGGTCCTTCGTGTAATCGAAGAGTTGCCGGATGGGAACTTTTTGACGGCGGTGGAATTCGAGCAATATCGCCTGCCCTAAACAAAAAATCTAAATCGCAGACGCCTTTAATTAACGACTCCATCGGGGTCTGCGAAGGCGTCTGTCTGCCCATTCAAGTGGCACGCTGAAGCGTGAGGCACGTCACCGTATTCCACCTCGAAGTGGCATTGAATAATATTGATTGGTGTCAGCTATCTGACCTGCGTCGCGAGCCGGTACCGACGCAAAGGAGGTTCGTGTGCCCATCATCACGATATCCAGAGGCTCCTTCAGCGGGGGCAAGATGTTGGCCGAAACCGTCGCCCAAGAGCTGGGTTACCGCTGCGTTGACCGTGAGCAGATCATTGAGAAAGCCGCGATCTGGAGCGTTTCACAAAGTGACCTCCGAACGGCAATCGAAAGGCCACCCAGTTTTCTGGGACAGTCCCAGCACGCGAAATACATCTATCTCGCCTTTATTCAGGCGGCACTAACTGAGAAAGTCAGGACGGGGGTCGCGATTTACCACGGCCTGGCGGGGCACCTGCTGCTCGGCAAGGGGCCGCACGTCCTGCGCATCCGCGTCATTGCTCCTTTGGAGTTCCGCATCAGCATGCTGCGGAACCGGCGGGCTTGCACTCGCAGGGATGCCATCGCCTACATCGAAAAGATGGACGAGGACCGTCGCAAGTGGACGCAGTTTCTCTATGGTGTCGATTGGCAAGACGCATCACTCTACGACCTTGTGCTCAACCTGGAGCAAATGACTCTGGAACAAGCATCGGAGGTTATCTGCTGCGCGGCACGACTGAAGTGCTTTGAGTTCACGCCCGAGAGCCGTAAAGCCATCGACAACCTCGCCCTCTCCAGCCATGTCAAGGCGAAGCTCGCCATGGATTCAGCCACCTCCAACTTGCAGTTCGAAGTCACGGCGGAAGCCGGTTTCGTATCGGTGAAGGGAGGCATTCTTAGCCCAGCACAGGCTAAGAAGATCGCCAGTATTGTCAAGGCTGTGCCTGGTGTCGGAGAAGTTCATCTTGGCGAACTGGCGCTCGCTACTCGATTCTGAGAGCTGGATCGGTGATGGTTTGGATCCTAGGCCTCGCCCCGCCTCACGCCGAGTGTCAGAGCCTCAGATAAGGCTTGCTGCGTTCCTACGCACGTGGTGTACTACTAACTCACTCTCGCCCAAGCGGGGTTTCCATGAGTCTCATTGTTATGAAGTTCGGAGGAACTTCTGTCGGCAATGCCGAGCGCATTCGCCAGGCCGCCGCGATCGTCAAGCAGCATGCGCATTCCGGCAATGATGTGGTGGTGGTGGTTTCCGCGCTCTCGCAAGTTACCGACCTGATCCTGAAAGTCTTGAACGCCGCTCGCTTGGGTAATGCAGAAGAAGTCGATGAGGGGATGCGACAGCTCAGCCGCCGGCATGAAGAAGTGCTCTGCCAGTTGTTTGAGGGGGAGAATCTAAAAGGGGTGTCGGCAGCGGTCGAGGTAACTTTGAAACGGCTGCGCGAGTTCTGCTCGGCGCTCGTATTGCTGGGTTCGGCAACTACCCAGGTGATGGACATGGTGCTGCCCCTGGGAGAGCAGATGTCGGCGCGAATGTTTGCTGCCTGTCTCGATCAAATGGGCGCTAAGGCCAGTTTTGTGGATTCCGGCCAGATTCTGATTACCGATGAGGACTTCGGTGATGCCAGCCCGGATATGGAGTCCACGAGACACCACTCCCGCGACGTGCTCTTGCCGCTCCTGAAGCAAGGCCGCATACCGGTGGTCATGGGTTACAGCGGCGCCACCCGCACTGGACTGGTTACGACCCTGGGGCGCGGTGGATCGGACTCCTCCGCAACTATTCTGGGCGCAGCCCTCGATGCCGATGAGGTTTGGATCTGGACCGACGTGGATGGCGTCCTCACCGCGGACCCTCGCATTTGTCCGGACGCGGTCACTCTGCCGGAGATCACTTTTGCGGAGGCGATCGAGCTTTCCTACTACGGCGCCAAAGTCATCCACCGGAAAGCGATCCGGCCAGCGATGGAGCGTGGAATTCCAGTGTGGATCAAGAATTCCTTCAAGCCGCGTCTTCCGGGAACGAAAATCGTGGAGGCCGTTCCGGCCAGTAGTCACCCGGTAAAGGCAGTGACAGCTGTGACCCAGGCGTCTCTGGTGACCCTTACTACGCGCCGGGACGTTCATTTCGCCGAGATCTTTGGGCGCTTGTTCCTGCGTCTGGGACACGAGCGTATCGATGTCCTGTTCTCGACGCAATCGTCTTCCGAAGATTCCCTGGGACTGGTGCTTCGCGAACAGGATACCGAGCACGTCGTTCACGGCATCCAGCGGCTGTTTCGCACCGAGCTTAAACATGGAGTTCTGAATCCGGTGTCCGTGCACCGGGACATTGCCGTCATTGCGGTCTTGGGCTCCGGTATGAAGGGCACGTGCGGCATTCTGGGACGCCTGTTTTCGGTAGTCGCTCGGAACAATGTGAGTGTGATTGCCGTGGCTCAAGGCGCCAGCGAACTGAACATTTGCTTTGCCGTTACCGCGACCAGGGTCAACGATGTACTACGAGCCATCCACCAGGAATTTCTGAGCCCAGCCGGAGAAGGCGCGCAAAGACAGGCGGCAACGCAAATCCACTGATGGAGTACCTTTCTCAGAACCTATGAGGCGAGTCCGTGTCGGTATAGTTGGCTTCGGGACCGTCGGCCGCGCCAGCGCAGACATTATTTCCAAGCACGCCGACCTCATCGAGCAGCGAAGCGGCCTCAAGCTCGAAGTGACGGCGGTGTGCCGGCGCTCGGGCGTAAAGCCCGAGCACACCCCGGCCGGCGCACGCGTGGTCTCCAACTGGAAAGAGATTGTCCAGGCTGAAGACGTGGACGTCGTAGTGGAAACTGCGGGAGGCACTGATCAGCCTCTTCAGCTCGTGCGTGCTGCGCTTGAAAAAGGCAAGCCCGTAGTCACCGCTAATAAGAACCTGCTGGCAGAACACGGCGACGAACTTTTCGCCCTGGCTGCGTGCCGGAATCTCCCGATCGGTTTTGAAGCCAGCGTCGCGGGCGGCATCCCGATTCTGCGCGTCATCCACGAATCCACGGCCGGGGATCGGCTGCGGGCGGTTCATGGAATTTTGAACGGTACCGCGAACTACATCCTCACCCAGATGGAGAGCCGCGGCATCGAGTTCGATGAGGCGTTACAAGAGGCGCAGAAAGCAGGCTATGCAGAGGCAGATCCGTCTCTGGACATCGACGGTTTTGATGCCCGGGACAAGCTCTGCATTCTCGCTCGCATGGCTTTTGGGGGACGCCTCAAGGTGTCCAACATTCCCACCTACGGCATTCGCCAGGTTCGCGCGATTGATATTCACTCCGCTCAGCGCCTTGACAGCACGATTCGCCTGGTGGGCTCAGCCGAGCAGACCGAGACCGGCCTGGAAGTCTCGGTGCGGCCCTGGCTGGTGGGTTGCCGTTCCATGTTGGCCAAGGTGGAAGGCGTAAATAATGCGGTGTTTCTGCTGGGCGACAGGATCGGAATGCAGATGTTCTATGGGCGTGGCGCAGGTGGCGATGCCACCGGCGCGGCCGTGGTTTCCGATCTCATTGAGATTGCTCGTGACCTGGCGGCAGGCCAGTTGAGCGCCAAGAAGGTTTCAGGGTTCCTGGATTCCCATGATGTAGGCATCTGCCAGAAGCCACGCCCGGTGAGTTGGTATCTCCGGCTCACGGTGAAAGACCAGCGTGGCATCGTGGCGCGCGTGGCGGAGGTCATCGCGCACCACGACATCAATATCGATTCTCTCGAGCAGGAGCCACACCTGCCCAAAGAGCGGCTGTCCTTTGTGATTACCGTCGAACCGGTTTCCGAGCCCATCATTCAACGTGCGGTGGAGGCAATTAACGCGTTCGAGTTTATGCTCGAACCCGTGCTCCTGTTGCGCATGGAATGATGTGGCTTAGCGACCTCACTGTCATCGGAGTGCAAGCTTCGAGCGGGCGCGCCAGTTTCGGCGGAGCTTGAGATGCAGCCCGAAAAGCGCGACTACTGGATCGAGCTGGCAGTATTGGAGAAAACCGTGTTGGCGCTGGAGCCGATTAGCCGAATTGTCCCAACCACGATCACCAGGATGACAGCCAACATAACCGCGTACTCGGCGATATCCTGACCCGATTCTTCTGACCAGAGTCTCCTGAAAACGTCCTTCATAACCTCTCCTTGGTGCCTTAATTCAAATGATAAACCCTTTCCACCATGGCCCGTCAGTAATCGTGACTAGAACACCGGCCGAAACAAAAATTGCAGAGCGGTGGAATTCCCTGCGTCCAACCGACTGTTTCTAATCGCGATGACCCACCCTACTGCAAAAAAGCAGAGAAGTCTTGGCCAGATTACGAGTGAGTGATTACTTTGGTCACAGGGCGAGGATGTACGCGCGGCCCATCCTCCAACTGCCGACAGGAATCTGGACTACGCTCCCGCATGTCGTAGTTCCCTGGCTGCGTTGTGCTTCTAAGCCTGGGCAGTTCGGCCAGGATGTTTATCGCAAGAGTGCCTATCGCAGGCGTGCTTGTCGAAGCCCTCTTGTGCAACGCGGTTGAAGGCCAGCACCGCGACCGTGCTTTCCAGACGAGGGGCGGTAACTCCCCACTCACATAACGAGCAGCACCAGCCAGTGAAGGTATCACCGTCGATCCAGATCATCCGCTTTGGGGTAGCTGTATTCATTGGTTGTCCTAAAGAAGCGGTTTGCTGATAGTGACGCCGCGAGCGACTGCCAACAGGTGGAGGCCAGTCCGTGCTTCTAATCTCGCACGGTAGCACGCTCCCCGCAAAGTAACAAGCGTGCTACACCCCTCGGACAATGCCCAATCTCCAGGCTGCGGGAGCAGGCGCGGAAGCGGTTTGCTAGACTGAAGCGTCCTTCCAATTGCCCAAGTCTCACAGGAGAAGGCTCTTGCGGGTTCTGGTTGTTGGCGGTGCGGGATACATCGGCAGCCACGCCACGCGCGCTCTGCGCCGCCACGGCTACGAAGTCGTCATTTATGACAACCTTTCGACCGGCCATAAATTTTTGGCCGATGGCTTCGAATTGATTGCCGGCGACATCGCCGACCCGGCAAAGCTTGCACAGGTAATGAGGCAGTCGGATGCAGTGATGCATTTTGCGGCGTACGCCTACGTTGGCGAATCGGTCGAGAACCCGAGGAAATATTTCCAAAATAACGTCGAAGCCGCGCTGACCCTGCTGAACACCGCGCTGGACGCTGGCGTGCGGAGGTTCGTCTTTTCTTCCAGCTGCGCCGTGTACGGAGTCCCGGTGACAGTTCCCATCCCCGAGAGCAATCCTCGGCGGCCGGTAAACCCGTATGGCGTATCCAAGCTATTCGTCGAGAACGCGTTGGAAGCCTACGATCACGCCTATGGTATGCGCTTCGCGAACTTGCGCTACTTCAATGCCGCCGGAGCCGATGAGAGCGGAGAGATCGGCGAACTGCACAACCCAGAAACGCACCTGATTCCGCTGGCGTTGGCCGCGGCGGCGGGTAAGGGCGCCAAGCTGCAAGTCTTTGGCACGGACTATCCAACGCCGGACGGAACCTGTGTCCGCGACTACATCCATGTTAACGACCTGGCCGAAGCCCACGTGCTGGCGCTGGAACAGGTGATGAAGAAGAACGAATCGGTCGCGTTGAACCTCGGGACCGGGCAGGGTTACTCCGTGATGGAAGTCATCAACACGGTCGAACGGGTTACGGGGCGCGCCGTGCCTCGGGTCGTCGGACCGCGTCGACCGGGCGATCCTCCAGCCCTGGTTGCAGATTCCAAGCGCGCCCAGCAAGTGCTAGGGTGGCGCCCCAGCCGTTCTCTGGAAGAGATCGTGTCCACGGCGTGGAAATGGATGCAGCGGAGAATGTAATTCTGGGCTGGCAAACCTAAGAAGCCCGATAGGAGTATGCTTAAACAATCATAGCCCGCACATCTCCGCCGTTCTGAGTAAGCGAACCCGGGTGACGGTCCTTTGCGCACTATGCGGAAGAACGTGTCTCATGCCTGCCAACGGCAGAAGACCCACTATTGAAGAACTTCTCGCCCGTGGTTGGAAAGCAATTGACGGGGGCCGGGATTATCTCAACGAATTTCTCGCCAGAATGAACAATCTTGAGAAGCTGCAGGATGAGTTTGAACGTACGCTGCCTTGCTGGCAACTGCCCGAGAGCATCAACTTGGCAGGTAATTTCAAACTCGCCCTGGGCGGACGCTTTGCCGGGAGACGTCGTGGGCATTTCAGACATCGTTGAGCCTCGAGAGCCCCGAGCGACTCGGTTGCACCCACGACGAACTTGAATTAGCCTAATCTCACCAATCGTTTAACCATCCTTCGCCGGGATGGCGGAACTGGCAGACGCAGCGGACTCAAAAAACTTTGGTCGGATTTCCATTTTTCCAATCTTATTGTAGAAACTAGGACTTAGGTCTAAGCGCCCCGTTTGGCTTGTGCGGTTCTGGCACGTGTTTTCGCAGGGTGTCAGCCACAGTTCAGCCACAGTGGCTTTAGCCAGTGATCGGCTCGTCCAGCCACACCAAGAGCCACCTTTACCATCGAAATCCTCACCGTGCCAAAAGCGGCAGGAGATCGCGAAGTGGATGGAAAAGGAAATTGAAAGTTAAGCTCGGAGAGGCGACCTACTGGCCCGCGCAGAAGTTCAACATCTGGGAATTCGCCGCTGCGTAAGCGATCCGCCCAGCAATCGGGGAAGGCTAACGGTTTGGGAGAGTCACGATCTCGCCCAAGTCCAGCAGATTCTCATCTGCTGTAACTAGTGTCAGATCGAGGACCTTTGCCGTTGCCGCCAAGAACCAGTCTGCTGGGTCAGCGTGGGGAAGGCCCAATGCCAAGCCTAACTCGACCATCTCGGCCGTCAAGGGTGCCTCTCTCAACTGCTCTCTAGCCCGCTTCACCCAGCCAAACGGATTCTCAACCTGAACTCGGCCCTTCTGCATCAACACCAGTGCCTCCCACACACTCACTGAGGACAGCCAGAGTTCATTGTTCACGTTGGAAAGTTCGTTGTTCACCCGCCGTCCCAAGCGCTTCGGCTCCAACTTGCTCCAGAGCCAAATATGCGTATCTAGAAGAAGCCTCAATCCCGGTACGCCTCCATGTCCTTAACATCGAGAACATGCCCCACGATGTCGCCGACAATCTTCCCCGTGCCAACCAGATCACCCACGAATTTACGTGTGTGATCAGGACCGGCTGGAATCACTTCCGCCACAGGTTTTCCACGACGCGTAATGCGCAGAGGTTGGCGCGTCTTCTGAACCTCGTCGATCAGGCCAAGGCACTTAGCCTTAAATTCCGAAATGGAGATTTCCTTCATAGATTCGAATCTCTCAGATGACCTTTATTATAACCATAGTCATCTATTGAGTCAACTGCTTTTAGGCTG
>DATEPX010000028.1:0-16880 GCA_035272945.1 Terriglobales bacterium | reverse complement strand
CAATACCGCGGCGTCAACGTTTTTTGCGGGCCCCTGGGGCTGCTCGGCGAAAGCGATCATCTCTTTCACAACAACGGCGACGGCACCTTCACCGACGTCAGCCTCAAAGCTGGCGTCGCCGATCAAGAAGGCCGCTACGGCTTCGCTTCCGTCTTCGCCGACCTTGACGAGGACGGCTGGCCCGACCTCATCGTCGCCAACGACTCCACGCCGAACTATCTCTATCGCAATCGCCACGATGGCACGTTCGAGGACGTCAGCTACATGAGCGGCTTAGCCCTCAACGAAGAAGGCCGCGCGCAAGCTTCAATGGGCATCGCTCTCGGCGACTACAATCGTGACGGCCGTCTCGACCTGTTCATCACTACATTCTCCGACGATTACAAAACTCTCTATCGCAATGACGGTGACGCCAGCTTCACCGACGTTTCTTTCAAAGCGGGTCTCGGCAGCGCAACGATTCCTTTCCTCGGTTGGGGCACCGCCTTCCTTGACTTCGACAACGACGGACTTCTCGACCTCTTTATAGCCAACGGCCACGTCTACCCCATCGCCGATCAGCGCGATTGGGGCACCACTTGGAGGCAGCGCCCCCAGCTATTTCACAATCTCGACGGCTCCAAATTCCAGGAAGTTCCGCCTGTCACCGGCAGCGGCCTCGCCTCGGTCGTTTGCGCGCGCGGCGCCGCCTTCGGCGACCTCTTTAACGACGGCCACATCGATGTGGTCCTCAACAACATGGATTCGGCCCCGACCCTTCTTCGCAACGTCGTCCACAACCTGAACCATTGGGTCACCCTGAAACTGGCGGGCGAGACCTTCCCGTCTGTTCCATCATCTTCCTCTTCTCTAGGGGCGCGCTTTACCTTCCTCTCCCACGGCGCTAGCCCGTCGGCCTTTTCCTCCCATAAGGCGGTAGCCCCGGTCGGCAAGGCTACGCTGTTCGCAGGGTCTGCGGCGTTCTCTTCAGTACCAGTCGACGACCGTGGCGGCCACATTTCCGCTTCGCCCGACACTCCAATTCACCATTCCTCTCGCGACGCCATGGGCGCGAAAGTCTTCCTGACCGCAGGCGGCATCCGCCAGCGCAGCGACGTCTTCAGTGGCGCCAGCTACGCCTCCACTTCCGACTTGCGCCTCCACTTCGGCCTCGGCTCCGCCACCAAAGTCGACAAACTCGAAATCTTCTGGCCCGGCGGCCTGCGCGAGGAACTCATCCTTCCCTGTATTGACTGCATCGTGCAAATTGTTGAAGGCAAAGGCGCTGCCACGACTGTCTCCCGATAGCTGGCCTGAAACAATGGTAGTCAGATGTCTCCTCGGGCCCGCACAAGCTTGCATCCCTTAGTTGTTCGGGGTGCAACCAAACCGCTGCGCTCTGCTGATATTGCAAATTACTGCTCCAGGACAAGCGCGGTCATTCCGAACCCGCAAAGTGGGTGAGGAATCTGTGGCTAGATTCTCAAGCTGTCGCAGGTCGACAAAAGCGCTGCTTTCATTCAGCCGCTTGATGAGCTTTCGCCCTTGCGCCCGGACTCTGTAACTCCCCTGTAGCGGTTGCATTCGAGAGGGAATATTCCATTCTATCTCACGTGTTTCCATACAATTAGGAGGGAACGTGAAGATGACATGCCGGTGCATTGACTCCCACCCTCGTCTGTCAAAGACTGCGCGCAAAGTTTTGGGGATACGGCGAAGGGTGTCCGTCTCATTTCTTGGTTCGGGGTTTGTCCGTTGCACTTGGATTCGGTTTGGATGCACCGACCTTGAGTGTATTGAGGGGGGCGAGTGATGAAGATCTTCTCCAGGTTCCGCAATCCCATTTCGCTTCTGGCTTCCCGCTTTTGGCCCGCGTTCGCGTTGGCTGTCAACCTTTCGCTGTTCCTCGCGCCCGCCAATTTGCACGCGCAAGCGGTCAGCAGAATTAACGGCGAGGTGACGGACCAAGCTGGCGCGGTAGTTCCCGAAGCGAAGGTCACGGTGACTAACGTCGACACCAACGTGTCCCAGACCACTTCCACTACATCGGCGGGCACGTACTTAGTGATTGACCTCATACCGGGCACGTATGTCGTTAAGATTGAAAAAATTGGATTCAAGACCTTTGTCAGCAAGAACGTTGCGGTCGTTGGTGGGGCTACATCGACGGTTAACGGCGCACTCGTGCCGGGGACGGTTACCGAGACAGTTGAGGTCACGGCTCCAGCACTTGCTTTGCAAACTGAACAACCAGAGATTGGCACGACAATCAGCGAGACGCTGTCGCAGGAGCTTCCGCAGTTAATCGGCGGGAATAACCGTCAGATTGACAATTTCATATTTCTGGCACCGGGTGTCACGGGGGGCGGATTCAGTCACCGCATCAATGGCGGCGTGGACCAGCAGACGGAAGTCATGTTCAATGGAGTTCCCGAGGCTTTCTCAGAAACCGCTGGCTTCACATTTTGGAATCAGCCGCCTTACGACTCGATCAAAGACGTGGACGTGCTGACCGGCACGTTTTCGGCGCAGTACGGTTTGGGGCAAGGCGTCGAACAGTATCGGACAAAATCCGGAACCAACGTTATCCATGGCGACGCTTTTTACTTTTATAGGGACGACAAGCTCTTTGCCGCGCCCGGCGCGTTTTTGGATACCAATCCAAACAACCACGGCGTGGTGGATCAGCCCAATACCAACATCCAAACCGACTGGGGCTTCTCTTTCGGCGGGCCGGTGTTCTTGCCCAAAATCTACGACGGGCGAAACAAAACGTTTTGGTTCGTTAGCTACGATAGGTACAGGCAGTCTTTCGCGGCGGGCCCCATCACTCTTCCCACACAGGCGGAACTCTCGGGAGATTTTAGCGGCTTGGTCAACCCAAACAACGGGAAGCCGATACCTGTTTTCGTTCCTACCGCTTGGGCATCCAATGCATCGCTTATCCCCGCAGGTTGCGCAGTCCCATCGAGCGGGCCAGGTAGCCCAGGAACGCAGTGGCCCGGCAACAAAATTCCAACGAGCTGTTTCAGTCAGGTGTCGGCAGGCTTACTAAAGCAGTTCCCCATCCCGGCGCCCACCAACGCTACGGCCGTGATTAACAACTACAACCCGACGACGATCAGTTTGAACCTACAGACGGACGTCAGTGTCAATATGGACCATAACTTGTCGGCGAAGCAGGCGATCCACGGCCTTTACTGGCGTCAGTATTTTCCAGTCCCATCCAACGCGGACTGGGTCAATAGCCCTCTCAGTAACCGATTCATAAACACGGTGTTGGGACGGGCAGTGGCCCTCAGTTATTCCAATGCCATCACTTCCCGCATGGTAGCGACGGCCGGGTTTTTGTATGTTTATCAGGGCAATGATTTTTTCCCTACACACCTACTCACCAGTACGTTCCCCGGCGTTCGGCCCTCCGGTTTATCGGGGCAGCCCAACGCTTTCCCGAGCATTAACTTTGGTGGCGGCCCGTGGGAGCCACAAAACTTTGGGCCCGGGAACGGCTTATCATCAACCGTCAACCACAAAACAGGGTATTCGTTCCTGGGCAATTTGCTTTACCAGATGGGGCGGCACACCATGAACATCGGTGTGGATATCCGGAAGACGCACCAGGATGACTTCGAAGCGGGCGGCTCCGGGGGCCAGCCGGGAGCGGCAGGAGCGCTGAACTTTACCTCCGACATAACGGCAGACCCGAATGAGCAGGTCGACATTTGTGGAAGTCAAGCCGGTTGCACTAGCGCACCAGGCACCAATACCGGAAATGGCTTCGCCAGCTTCTTACTCGGGAATGTCAGCGTAGGCGGCCGTGGTGGCGCTGGTAACACCAACCTCAGGAACACTTACGTGGCACCCTATTTCCAGGATGACATGCAGATTAAGCCGCGCCTCAAGGTCAACTGGGGTGTGCGTTGGGATTTGGCCCTTCCCTTCAAGAACGATTTTGGCACCAATCAGCTTACGTTCTTCGATCCTAACGTGGTCAACGCACCTGAGATCAACCCCAAAACCGGCCAGCCGCTGCTAGGCGCGATGGCGAAGCTAGGAACATGCTCTGGGTGCAGTGGTTGGAGCCACATGGACATGGACTGGCACCACTTCAGCCCGCGCGTGGGGTTCACGTACCAACTCACGCCCAAAACCGTCTTGCTCGGCGGTGCTTCCTGGTACTGGTTAGACACGGGCGCCTTCGAGTACGGGGTCAACAAGGTTGCCGTGAACTACGGAAACAATTTGAATGGCCTGGTGTCGATTGGTCAGCCAGCGCCCCAGATTCCCGGCTTGGGTCTGTGGGATACGAATCCTTTGCCCTCGTTGCCATCGGTCCCGTTCAGCCCCGAATTCTTCAATGGCACGTCGATTCTAGGCTTCGGGCAGGTTCACGAGCTGCCCAGGCATGTGAATCAGGCATACGACGAGCAATTTGTCCTGGGTGTTCAGCGCGAGTTGCCCTGGAACATGTTCCTTTCCGTTTCCGCAGTGCACACGCATGACATCCACTTGCCCGCCACGCTGGAGTCGGGCGTCCAATCACTCAAATACAGCTTTGTGCAATCCGTTTGCCCACAGGGGCCTACCGTCACTAACCGCAAGGACTGCGTCCTCGGCCAAGCTTGGACCTCGTCGGCCGCTCAGACCTTTATGGCTAGCCAGGGTACGTTCGGGCAGGTTACGTATCCAACCAATACTTGCGGGAACTCTGGCGGACCCGTCACGTACTTTGCTCCTTACAATAATTTCTGCCAAGAACAAGGTACCGGAGCGCCTCTTTTTGTGGCAGAACTTCCTTATCCGCATATGCCCTTCGTCACCAACAACTTCGACACCTCGGGAGCGGACAAATACAACGCCCTTCAGGTGAGCTTCCAGAAACGCACGGGCACCGGGTTAACCTTCCTGGTGTCTTATACGCTTTCGAGGTATTTGACAAATACAGACAGCGGTTTCTCGACGTTCAATTTCAGAGGGATAGACCCGGGCAACCCGAGGGCGGAGTGGTCGGTAGGCAATAATGACCAGACCCATGTGCTCGCCATGGCCGGAGTGTATGAACTTCCTCTGGGCCCCGGAAAGAAGTTCTTGAATCGCGGTGGTATGGCCATGAAGAACGTCGTCGGTGGCTGGAAGATTGCAATGGTCAACTGGTACGAGAGTGGAGCGCCGCTCCAATTAAACTCCTGCCTCGACCAGTTCAACTGCGACCCCGTCATTGGCAACGTTTTTGTGTTCAACCGGCCGAACCGTGTGTCCAGTAATTTCGGCGTCAACTGGAACAATTACTACAAAGGGCTGTCGGTGATTAACACCTCGGCGTTCGCTTTTCCGGGAGACTGGACAATTGGAAATGCAGCGCCTCTCTATAACGCTTTGCGAGCGCCTGCTTACCTGGATGAAGACTTTGCACTCACAAAGAAGTTCTTCTTTGGGGAGCGGTTCAGCGGCGAGTTGACCATGCAATTCTACAACGTGCTGAATCGGATGCTGCTCAGCAATGGTCCGGGAGGCACTGTCAGCTGCTTCCATGGAGGCGTCACGGATCCGAATTTCGGCCAAGCCCGTAATTCTCCCACGCAACCGTGCCAGGGCAATTCGCCCAGAACCGGACAGGCCTCCTTCAAGATAAACTTCTAATCGGGTCAGGACCTGAGGCTTTTAAAGTTCAGATTCGGAACCCTCCAAAGCCGGGACCTTTAGGTCCCGGTTTTGCCTTTTGGAGCGTAGGGGGTTGACCCGAGCTTTCCGGCGTTTTGTTTTTGAGGGTTAACCCGCGGACGTCCTATAATTGCAAAAGGGGAATCCTTGGTGTCCTCTACGCTCCGAGTCGTGAATCGCAGCAAGCTTTCTGCGCGCGCTCTTTCCTTTTTGGCCTGTCGCGCCGTGCCAAGCACGGTCTCAGGGACTAGGACCTCTCTTTGCCTACCATGCCTCATGTGGTTCCTCTGGTGCGTGCACGGCGCACCCGCAAGAGCACAAGCCCTCGGAGGCATGGTCGAGCAGGGTCCGTCCTCTACGACGCCCGCCAGCGCAGGCCAGGGGAGCGCGAGTTCACGAGCGGCCGGGAATGCAGGAAAGCCTGACGATACTCCCGTGCCAGCCCCCGCCCTTGTTCCAGCGAGGCAGCTCCTGCAACTAGGCAAGTTGAGCGAGGCGGAAGCGGCAACGAGGCGGCATTTGCAAGACCACGCGGACTCTGCGGAAGCACATTTTTTGCTGGGCTTCATCCTGTTCCGGGAGATCGGGGAGAAATGGCGTGAGGCAGGAAAAGAGCAAGGCGAAAGTTTGCTCTATAACAGCGGCGACGCGAGCGGCTCGCTTGCGGAGTTTCGCGACGCGAAAGCGAAGGAATCGCTTGTGGAATTCACCGCGGGCGCGCGCTCTCGTAGACCCAATGCCTTTGATTTGAAGATCGTGGCTCTCGATTACATCCTGCTCAAAGACTACGTCGACGCCGACAATTGGCTGACAGGGTCGGTCCAAGGGGACTCCCGCGACGCGCAGGCCTGGTATTACCTCGGGCGAACGAAGTATAGCGAGAGCCAGTTTCCGCAATCGATTGAAGCCTTTGAGCAGTGCTTGAAACTCGAACCACACAACGTTCAGGCGGAATACAACGTGGGATTGTCTTTCGAGGCTCTGGGCAAAGGCGACCAAGCCATGCAAGCCTTCGAAAACGCCATCGCCTGGGAGGCTGAGGGCCCGGTAAAGGACCCTGAGCCCTTCATTGAGCTCGCGCACCTCTACCTGCAAGAGAATCAGCCGGAAAAAGCCGTGCCCTATCTCCTGCAGTCCATTGCCATTCGTCCGAACGTATCCAAAGCGCATGAGGAGCTAGGCAAGGCCTACTCGCTGCTCGAGCGGCTCCCCGAGGCGCAAGGCGAACTGGAAAAGGCTGTGGTGCTTGAGCCGGCAACGGCTTCGTTACGGTGCATGCTGGGCAAGGTCTATCGGCAGGAGGGCATGGTCTCGAGGGCCAAAGCCGAATTCGACCGTTGCGTCGCGCTGCAGCAAAGGCAATCTGCCAAACCTTCAGAAGCGGAGCTTGAAAAAGAGAAAGGCACCGGACACGAGGAGTAAGGCTGCGCAAAAGCTCCTTTGGCGCAGCCTAAGGCGCTCCGGCGAAACGTCTCAGGGTGGTTCATTTCACTTCAAAATTTGCTCCCCGCCAGGCCGTGCTTCTTCCCGTTGAGGTCGTAACCTGCACTTCGAGGCGGTAATTGCCGGTCGGGAGCTGGTCGATGGGAACCTTCCGTCCGATACGGAGCACTGAACTCCCCGCCTGCTTGTAGGCCGCACCGTCGATAGGCGCAAGATCTGCTATGAGCTTGCCGGTGCTCGTATCCAGAATTCTCAAGTGCACCGACACAGGCGCGGCTGGGTCCTCCGCGAGCTGCGGCTCGTACACTTCGAAGTAGGCAAACAGCGGTTCGCCCTTTGTGAAGGTCGTGTCGCCGGTGGGGGAGAACAAGATGTCTTTGCTGACCAGCGGAACGTACCGGGGAGCGAAATTCGCCTGTGCGGCCTCCTTTGCGGCGACGGCTGCACTCCGAAGGGTCTTACACAAAGCCACGGAACTCAGCGCCAGTTGCTTGCCATCGTAGGGTTCAATGATGAGTGGCATCTCGGCTCGACCAGAATTCCACCCATCGTTGAGAGCCACCTCGAGATTGTAATTGCCAGCGGGAAGGTCTACTTGCGTTTCATAGCGAGTTGGGAGCCAGAACGGATCAGAACTGTCTAAAGCCGTCTTGATGGCCCCTTCATCCGGGGTAATTTCATTGGCTACGTTCGGGAAGGCCAGGGCCAGAGTGTTATTTCCGGTGCCGCTGTCGCTGACAGCCACCTTCCCGGCGCTACCTGGCGTGACCAATCGTGGGACAGCGCCCGAAACGTTCGCCGTACCTTGTTCCCAGGCGATGTACTTGGCTCCGCCCTGATCGAAGGTCGGCCAGTAAGAAGGATAGAGGAGATCGCTGAAGCGTGCTGCAACAGTTCCGTCCTTCCTGCGAATCACACCCATCACCCCAATCCTGGCATAGAGCGTCCAGTTGGACGGCTCCCACTTGCGATATAGATCATTCCACGGGAAACGGAGACAAAGGTCCACGAAGCACTGGTCTACGCCGGTGTAGAAAGTCGCGGCCTGAAGCGACAGCCGAATCTTCCCGCGCTTATCCGAAGCCAAAATCCGTTCCAATTCCTTTCCATGACGGGTTCCCAACATAGGATCGGAGGGAGACTGCCCCGCGCAGTATTCATCGCGGGCGAAAACAAGCAAATTCGGACGCTTCACCTCCACTCGAATGCTGTGACACCCTTCCTTGGCGTCGCGCGGCACATACCCCAGGATGTGGAAATTCGTGGTCACGAACGGCACCTTTTTAAGACCGCTCAGCTCGCTCAAACTCCATATCCCGCTCGGTGTGTCCGAAGCTTGCATGTGCCACCCCAAATTATCGCGAACCACGGTTCGCCAAGCACCAGCCTCGAAACTCCCGATCTGTTGCTCAACACCGTCCTCAAACAGGCGAAAATCCTCAGCGGTGAGACCTTGAACTTCCGTCACATCGCAGTCCTTCGACAAATAGGGTTGTGTGGGGGCCAGCTTGAAGAAAGTAACCACCATGGCGCGAGCGCATGGCATTTCCTCCTTGGGAGCTTGGGCCATCCGCGCGGGGTCGTAAACGAAGACGGGGACCAGAACCAGGTTGGTTTGGACGGTGAGGCGTGCCTGAGGCGCCGTGGCCTGGGTAGATCGAGCAGGCGAGCCTTTGGTCTGTGCGACCGTGGCGAGAGCCGCTACACCGAGCAGCCCCACGACGGCCACGAGCATCGCGCGCACAGGATTTCCTCCGCCCGTTTTGCTGACCATCATTGCCCGCGACCCATGGATCACGTCAGTTCTTCTCTTCTGTCGACTTCGAAACCGGCTTTTTCAACTTCGCGAACCCTTCCAGCGCTGCCCGCGCCTGTCCCGCGTATGGTCCATTCGGCTCCAACTGCAAGTATCTCTGGTACGCCTCAACCGTTCCCGGGGGTAGGACATAAACGATCTTGCCATATTCCTGTTTGGTATCGATCGTGTTCGTCAGGGCGTCGCCCAAAAGCTTCCAGGTGAGCGCATCCTGGGGATTGAGTTGTGTGGCCTTTTGCAGGGGCGCAATGGCGTCAGCCAGCTTCCCGTTGTTCGTGAGCACAATGGCGACGTTCTTATAGCAGCCCGCTTGCTTGTTCTTGGTCACGGGTTCCACGGTCAGAATCTTGTCGCATGTCGCGGTCGCTTCCGGCATCTTGCCCACCTGCGCCAGGTCTGTTCCAAGTTCCATATATGTCCCCGCCACTGGCTTCAGAATTGCAGCTTGCTGGAGCATGGTTATCGCCTCTTGGTATTCTCCCAATCCACCGTAGGCCATGCCGAGATTGCTCAAAATCACCGGCCAATCCTTGTCTTGCAGGAGCATATCCACGGCTTTCTGCTGGCTCACCAAGCCGTTGCGTATCACTCCAATTAACCCGATCACCTGCACGCCATTTTCATCTCTCGCTTCGGTCTCTTGCAGGGCCTGCTCATATTCGGTAATCGCCGTCTGATAATCCGCCTTCATCTTGGAAAGCAGCTGAGGCTTTTGATCGCTCGTCGCCGTCTGGAGTTGTTGCCGGATCGTTTGAGCATCGTGCATCGCCTGATTGCCGTTCGCGAAATGTGGCTTCATCAACTTGGATCTCTTGATCGCCTCTTCCTGCGTCTTCCTCGCCGTTTTAATGTCAGTCTCCTGCTCTTGGCCGGAGAGTGGAAGCGACAGGATTAGGAGTAGCGCGAGTTCGCTGGCCTTCAAAAGCCATCGGCCCATGAGAATGCCCCTCCCCATGCGACAAGGTCTCCGCGCGCATTATGTCGCAAACAGGCTTGGTCGGCCAGCGGGATCCACAGTCCCTTTTCGACCACCTGAAGCAGGCCGTTGGCCGGAGACGATGCTTTGCCGCGTCCTGCGAAAACCCTCCACTAGATGTTATAGTTTCTGCTCCTATGGGTTTCCTAGCGGGCCTGCCGCTTTTGCGGTTTCCCGAACGTCAGAATGGTTGCCTGCGGTTTGCTCAAACAAGCGAGCAGCGGGCGCCGACCTTGATGGATCGGCGCTCGGCGCTTCTCTTCCTTTTCTCGGCGCTCGTTCCAGTGGTGCCGATTTTAGGACGGCAAACCGCACGCAAAATGCCTGATGCGGGGAGCGGAGCCAAAACCATTGGTCCTCCAAAACCGGCGGCGAAATTTACGGACGTTACTGCGGCACTGGGCGTGAACTTCCGCAACCTGGCCTCTCACACTTCGAAAAAGTATTTAATTGAAACGATGGGCGGTGGTGTCGCGCTCTTCGACTACGATAATGACGGCCGGCTGGATCTCTTTCTCGTGAACGGCGCGCCGCTCAGCGATCCTACTCCCAAAGGAACGATTCCGCAGAAGACCGGCCCACCGCATTGGAATCGGCTCTATCACCAAAAACGCGACGGAACATTCGAGGACGTCACGGAAAAGGCCGGGCTGCAGGGGTGGGGCTACGGCATGGGGGTGGCGGCAGGGGATTATGACAACGACGGAAATGCCGACTTGTTTGTGACGGCGTATGGGGGCAATCGCCTCTATCACAACAATGGCGACGGCACGTTCACGGATGTCACGGAGAAAGCCGGGCTGCGCGGCAGCGGATGGTCCACCAGCGTGGCATGGGTGGACTTGGACAACGACGGGCTGCTGGATTTGATTGTCCTGCGCTATATGGAATGGGACTTTGGCAATATCTGGTGCGGCCCGCACAAGGAAGGTTTGAGATCGTATTGCAATCCTGATCTTTTCCGGCCGGCAACCCCGCTCGTGTATCACAACGACGGTGACGGCCACTTTACGGAGGTCTCCCAGAAAATTGGTCTTTCTAAAGCAGGAAGAGGCTTAGGAATCGCGTTTGCCGACTACGACCGCGACGGCCGCCTGGATATTTGCGTCGCCAATGACTCGATGTTCGAATTCCTCTATCACAATAAGGGTGACGGCACATTTGAAGAAGTGGGCTTGATGGCGGGAATGGCCGTGGACGGGGACGGGGCGACATACGCCGGCATGGGCGTGGACTTCGCCGATTACGACAATGACGGTCTGCCAGATTTGCTCATTACCGACCTCGGCAATCAGGCCTACGCGCTGTACAAGAATAACGGGGATGGCAGCTTCACCTACGCGACTTATACGAGCGGGCTTGCGGATATCACCCGGCCACACTCCGGGTGGGGGTTTCGCTTCATGGATTTCGATAACGATGGGTGGAAGGATCTGCTAATCGTCCAGGGACACGATATGGATAATGTGGAGCTGACCACCCCCAATTTGCGCTACCGTGAGCCACCGGTTTTGATTCGCAACGCAGGAGGGAAATTCGAGGATATTTCGGCCGACGCGGGCGCCGTTTTCAAGGAGCCTTGGGTTGGGCGAGGGATGGCTTTGGGCGACATTGACAACGACGGCCGCCCGGACGCAGTGATTACCACGAACGACGGTGCGGCGTACATTCTGCACAACGAGACGCCTACACGAAACCACTGGCTGATTTTGAAGCTGGTTGGCCACCGTAGCAACCGCGACGGCATCGGCGCTGAGGTGAAATTGACAACTTCCAAGGGCGTGCAGCTTCAAACCGTGACCACCGCGGGCAGTTACCTTTCCTCGAGCGATAAGCGCGTGCACTTCGGCCTGGGAACGGAGTCGGTGGCCCCGCAAGTGGAGATCCGCTGGCCAAGTGGGATCGTGCAAGTCTTAAGAGGCGTGTCGGCCGATCAGATTTTGCAGGTAGATGAACCATTGCACAGCGATGCCCCGCACGGAGCGAAGCGATGACGAAATCAACGGGAGCCGCACCTCCGCACGCGCGACAGGCGGAATTGCCCGAGCGGAAACCACCAGGATTGGCCGGGCTGGTCGTCTGTCTCGGTGGTCTGCTTCTGTCCTACGTTGGACTTCGCACTTTGCTGGCCCAAGAAGCGGCTCCCCGCATCGCAGTGAACCTGCAAGTAATCGTGGTGGACTCCGAGTCCAAGGCGCAGGAAGCTCTCGAACGGCTCAAAAGAGGAGAGAAGTTCTCCACGGTCGCGGCACAAATGTCCATCGATCCAAACGCGAGCAACGGCGGCTACGTCGGCGAAGCAGATGTTGCCCTGCTGCGCCCAGAATTGCGGGCCGTGGTCGAATCGCTCAAGCCGGAGCAAGTCAGCCCCATCGTGAAGGTGCCGACCGGTTTCGTCATCCTGAAGTTGCTGGGCAAAACGCAGGAACAGACCAGGCCAGCGAGGGGGCTCGCGGGCGGTGCTCCGGAACAGGGCGCTGCGGGACAGGGCATGGGTCCGAACCGCGATCTTCATCTGGCAGGCAAGGGGGCGATTCGGTACCCAGCCGACGTAGCGGGGCAGGTTCTCGCGGATATGCTGTTCCAGAAGTTTTTGAAACCGGCTGGATGGGAGCAGGATTTGCAGCAGGTGTGCGCTGTCCGAAAGCAGTCGCTGCCACAGGGGATCAAGGCGCTTGAAAACGTGCTGGCCGATTCGGTCGAGATGGCAGCGAAGTCGCATTTCGATGCCATTCAGACACATTACGGACTGGCGCAACTCGAAGCGTATCAGGGCAATATGGATCGAGCAATCAGGGAATGGGAACAAGCCTATAAGCTCGCGGCCACCGACGTACCGGAAGGTATTCCCCAATTGGACGAAGTGCTGGGTGTCGCTTACCTGCACAAGTCGGAATTGGAGAACGGCGTTTATCGCGAACCCGGCGACAGCTGTATCTTTCCGCCGCGCGGAAACGTCTGTTATCGGCAAACAAGTGATTCGCAGAGGGCTATCGAGTACTTGACGAGGTACCTTGAACTTAAAAGAGATCGTCCGGATGCCGTCCAGGTGAAATGGCTGTTGAATCTGGCTTATATGACCCTGGGAAAATATCCGGAAGGCGTGCCGCAAAAATACTTGATTTCGCCTTCGGTCTTTGTCTCAAAGGAGAATTTCCGAAGATTTATAGATGTGGCGCCCGCGGCAGGGCTGAATTTCTTCTCCATGGCGGGCGGCGTGGTTGCGGATGATTTCGAAAACGACGGCCTCCTGGATGTTGCCGTGTCCAGCTACGACGTGTGCCAGCCACTGCGATTTTTTCACAATAATGGTGACGGCACGTTCACTGACCGCGAAGTGCATGCGGGTCTCTCCGATCAACTCGGAGGCCTCAACATGGTTCAGGCGGATTACAACAACGACGGGTGTATGGACATTCTCATTCTGCGAGGCGCGTGGGAATTTCCCCTGCGCAAATCTCTTCTGCGGAACAATTGCGACGGAACATTCACGGACGTTACGCGTGAGGCTGGATTGGCGGAACCGGCCACGCGGACGCAAACGGCAGCTTGGGCGGACATCAACAACGACGGTTTCCTCGACCTCTTTGTCGGCAACGAGAACGGGCCGAGCCAGCTCTTTCTCAATAGGGGAGATGGCACCTTTCAAGACATTTCCGTGGCTTCCGGCGTCGGGAAAATCGCTTTCACGAAAGGGGTCACGGCAGCCGATTATGACAACGACGGTTGCGTAGATTTCTACGTCTCCAACCTTTACGGCGGCAACTTTCTTTACCATAACAATCACAACAGCACTTTTACAGAGGTTTCCGAGCAAGCTGGCGTGCACCAGCCGCAATCCCAGAGTTTTGCGACCTGGTTCTTCGATTATGACAATGACGGTTGGCCGGATATTTTTGTGACCACCTACTTTTTTTCCGCCGACGAAACCCTGCGAAGTTACCTAGGGCTTCCGACGAACGCCGAGACCCTCAAGCTGTACAAGAATTTGGGAAATGGAACTTTCAAAGATGTGACCGCAGAAGTCGGCTTAAACAAAATAAATATGCCTATGGGCGCCAATTTTGGTGATATCGACAACGACGGCTATCCGGACATTTATTTGGCCACCGGAGGCCCTGAGTACGGCGCGCTGGCACCCAAAATGCTTCTTCACAACCACGAAGGAAAGTACTTCACGGACATAACGGCAGCTTCGGGCACTGGGGATCTGCACAAGGGGCATGCAGTTGCTTTTGCCGATCTGGGCAACAACGGACTCGAAGACCTTTTGGTATCGATCGGTGGACCCACCCCGGGCGACGCGCATCAATTCCGGGTGTTTGAGAATCCTGGAAACGCCAATGACTGGATCACCGTGAAATTAGTGGGCGTGAAGTCAAACCGCGCGGGAATCGGGGCGCGCATCCAGGTGACCGTCGAGGACGAGGGGCAGCAGACGCGTTCGATTTACCGCACCGTCGGCAGTGGAGGTTCCTTCGGAGCCAATCCTATCCAGCAGCATATCGGTTTGGGGAAGTCGGCGAAAATTGTGCGATTGGAAGTCTGGTGGCCCGCCTCCAACTCGCGCCAGAGCTTCGCTCATGTGGACAAGAACCAGTTCATCGAAATTAAGGAATTCGCGAAGGATTACACAAGACCTTCGCGGAAACAGTTGCGCCTCGGGTCTTCGAATCCTTTTAAGGCTGGATCCGCTCGATCTTCCGGGCTGAATCCGCGTTAGAATAGCCGAAATCCTCGCGAAGAAACGGGAATGGAACGATGAACCGCCGCCCCTGCCTGCCGCTTTTGCTGCTCTGGGCAGCTCCCCTTTTTGCCGGAGAAACCTATTCTGCATCTGGTTTGGTCCTTCGAGTAGACCGCGAGCATCTCTCTCTGGAGGTCTCCTGTCAGGCTATTCCGGGTTACATGGATGCGATGGTGATGACATTCCCGGTGCACAATGCCGAGGCTATCGATGGCCTGGCTCCCGGGATGATGATCGATTTCAAGCTGGACGTTCGCAAAGACACGGTATATGCCGACCAAATTCGCGTTCATGCATACGAAAACACCGCACAGGAGCCCATGGCCGCGAGGCAATTGGAAATTCTGGATGCCGCGACGGGTCCCCCTTCGCGTACCGGCCCAGCTTTACTCGTCGGGCAGACCGTGCCGGATTTCACCTTGATCGACCAAAGACGAAAGGGCGTCACCGTTTCTTCGTTTAAGGGCAAGGTAGTCGCTATTACGTTTATCTACACCAGATGCCCCCTTCCGAATTTTTGTTTTCGCATGTCGAACAATTTCGGAGTTCTTCACCAGCGCTTTGCCGATCGGATGGGAAAAGATCTAGTCTTGCTTAGCATCACCTTCGATCCCGAGCATGATCAACCGGAGACTCTGGCCGACTATGCCAGGACGTGGGCGAAGGACGACAAGGCTTGGCACTTTTTGACCGGGCCCGTCGCTGATGTGAATAAGATCTGTCGGGAATTCGGCGTGAATTCCTGGCAGGATGAGGGCTTCTTGACCCACTCCCTGCATACCGTGATCGTAGACCGGCAAAGCCGCATCGCCGCTAACTTGGAGGGCAACGAATACTCGGCGAAGCAATTGGGCGATATGGTCGAAGCAGTAATGAATCGCACTCCGTAGCGAGCCCGGCCGTCAGAGCAAGGAATCCCCAGGCATATTTTGGGGTTCTCGAGCGCTTCCCCAGTGTTCGCCATCGCTATCAGTCCAATCCTCTGGCCGTGCGCTTCTGTCTCTCTTTTGAGGGTGTGGGTCCGTTCGCGAATCCTTATAATGTTGATTGTTGAATGGAGGTGGCCAACCATGCGAAGCGCTTTACAAAACAACGTCAAGTTTCTTCTCACTCTTCTCGTCTTTTCATCTCTTGCTTGGGCTGCTGATGTGCCCTGGAAGGGAAAGCCTTACGATCAGTGGGACGACAAAGACGTCCAGAAAGTCTTCACCGATTCTCCTTGGGCTCGTACAGCGACCCTTACACGCACCTGGGTTCCGCTTACGGGCAAGGACTCGCCGAACGCCCCGATGGATGGGAGCGACAGGACAATTCCACGTGCTATGGCGCAGTCTAGTGAAGCCTCTGTTGGTGGTGAACTGAACTTCCACGTTTTCTGGGCCTCCTCCCGAGTGATGCGCGTCGCCTCCGCCCGCCGGGCCGCCCTGCATGGAGGCAACAAAGACTTGGACGTCGATAAATACGCTACTTCGCCACAGGAGGAATATCAGATCGTCGTGCAGTCGGAGGACATGGCCCCCTTCGTCCACCATGACGAAAAATTCTTCCAAGCCAATGCTTTCCTCGAACCGAAGAAGTCCAAGCAGAAGATTGCGGCCAGCCATGTTCAGTACGAACGTGATGAAAAGGGACAGTTGGTCACGACCGCTATTTTCTTCTTCCCGAAGAAAACTCCTTCAGGCGACCCAACTATCGCCCCCGACGAAAAGAGCGTTGAGTTCAACTGCAAAATCGAAGGCCAACCGCTGCGCGTCAATTTCGAGCCGCAGAAAATGGTGGATACCAAAGGCCCCGACCTCTGACCTATGCTGGTTTGCAACAACTCACCGTCTTGACGTTCCGATCCTTCGTTTATGCGTAACATGGCAAGCCATTTAAGGAGGATAGGCGGCTCTTGGGTGCGCGACATCGAAGTGGGAGTTAAGCCACCTTGCGCCCCTCCCAATAGTCCTCAAAGCGACCGTTCAGATGAGAACAGCGGAGTGCCAGGATGGCGTTAGCTCCCCGGACGGTCCAGAACATGCCCGATTGTTTGAGACGAGAGCCGATTACTGTCTTGCAACCAAAATGCTGTCGACAGCATTTTGGATGTAATGCAGGGAATATTGTTACGCGGGGTCTGCCTCTGAAGGCCGCGCCAGGATTCATTTCCACGGGTATCTGCCCCGCATAAAAATGTCCGCCTCAGCGAGGCAATCAGCTTATCGGTAGTCTTGAAGCACCCGGAGTGCAGTTTCGGAGACACTGCTGATTCCTGA
>DATEPX010000027.1:0-4150 GCA_035272945.1 Terriglobales bacterium | reverse complement strand
CATCGCACATAGCTTTGACAGGTGGCTGGTTGGCGAGAAAATCGCCGCCGTAAATCGTGTCATCAAAGTGTTGCCAGGTGGAGTCGCCTTCGCCTTTCAGATTCTTGGCAGCATTGATGCCGCCCTGCGCGCAGACGGAATGCGATCGCTTGACCGGCACGATTGAAAACAGATCTACGTGGCCGCCCATCTCTGCGATTTTGATCACCGCAGCAAGTCCAGCTAGTCCGCCGCCCACGACTATAATTTTCGGGTTTGATGGCATCAGTTCGGTTCCAAGTTCTACCGCGCCGCCAGCGATTCCACCCCCGAGCCGATGTTCATCGGCTGCAGCGGCGTCTTTAAAAACGAGACCATTGTGGCTGCGCCGACGACGACGAAGAGCACCCCAATTGCGAAGCAGACGTAACCGAACCTGCGGCGCGCACCGTCGCCGGTCGTAATTCCCCACTTGGCTGCGAATAGCCAAAGGCCGTATGCGAAGTGCCACGAGGCGCAGAGAATCCCGAGGGCATAAAACGCAATTGCCCAGGGATGCTGAAACTCATTTTGCACTTTGCCGAAGGCCGCGCCGGGATAGGTCAGGATATGCACGCCGCTGAAGCGCAGATGCCAGGTGTGCCAGACCATGTAGAAGAAGGCGATGGCGCCGGTCCAGCGCTGCGCAGTGAACATGAAATTGCCGGCCCAGGGATAATCCGCAACGTTGCTTTCTCCGTGATACCAAACGTAGAAGCCATACAACGAGTGATAGAGAATGGGCAGCCAGATTCCGAACAGCTCCAGATAAAAGACAAAAGGAAAGCCGGAGAGTAGTTCGACCTGCTTGGCGTAAGCTCCTGGACCGCGGGTCGCAAAGGCATTCGAGATGAAGTGCTCGATAAGAAAAAGTCCGACCGGAACAATGCCGCTGAGCGAGTGCAAGCGGCGGAGCAGAAACGAGTGTCCCTCGCCCGCTCGCAGCGGAGCCACCCCGCGCCGAATTTCCACGGGAGCAGAAGGACTGGCCGTCGACACGAATAGCGCCTTATGAAATCACAACTGATATGAGAACTTTTTATTATCCGGGCGGGAGAGAAACCAAGTCAAGGATCAATAGGGCTCTAGCCGCACGATTGCGTAATGCTCGGCCGGAATCGGGCCGATGACATACGGCAGAAGTGCCCAGTAGGAATAATAAAAACCAGCGCCAAGCTCCGGACAAATTGTGCTTGCGTGGCTATGCATTTGCAGTTCGAATTCGTCTCTAGTGCCGAGAAAATAGTCCCTTCTATCGCTTGGCCAAACTTTGTTGTAAGGAATGGCGACGAAGTCACCGCCGTTGACTTGGGGATTCCACCAGTCCAAGGGACGAGCGCCCAACAACTCCATGTAATACTGGAAGCCCGAGTGTCCGACGAACCACAAGTTGCCACCTTTGTCGTGTATCCGCTCATGTATAACAAGCGGCGCAGTGCGGGCCGAATTTGCTAATTCTGTGTCGGCTCCGGTAATCCAAAGCGATACGAAACCTGACAGCAACAAAGCGGCGACAATTGACGCGGTCAAGCGCCGGGTAGGAGCCTCACGGATTCTCTCCAAACGCCGGGCCAACAGAATGGCGGTTGCGGGAATGAGTGGAAGCACGCTGCGCGCATTGATGGTCCAGTTCAGGAAGGCGGTAAACAAAAATGTGCCCACGACCCACAATGCAAGAAATAGCGAATCGGCACCTCGTTCCTGCCAATAGTCCGCGATTGCAAGTGCCAAGACGGAAGTTCCACCTGCGATGAAAAGAATCAGGTGACTGCTTATAAGGAACCAGTGGTGGTGGCGCGTTATAAAGGCCATAGGACCTCCCACGGGGACGCCGAGGCCTACCCACCCGCGCATGATGAGCAAACTTGCCAGTCCACTCCAAAGCATGCCGAGCACGACTTGCCTCCGGGACCAGAGAAAAGGGGCAAATGCTAACGCGGGCAAGGTACATCCTCCTGTGTAGCTGAGTCCTACCAGCGCTCTTGCTGTTCGAGTGGCGTGGACATAAAGACGCCGCTTCCTGGAAAAATCGGCAGCGGTTGAGAGCAAGCCGTGGCCATACATTTTAGCTGTCAAGAGCTCGTATCCAACGAGGACGGCGACAGGTATAAGCAGGTACCAGGCCCAACTGCCCACACGTCTTTGCCGGGCGAACGAATATGCGAGCAGGAGCAGGATCAGAGAGGCGCCGAAATATTTTGTTAGTTCACCGACGGCAAGCAACAGAGCGGATGCCGCCAGAAAGAGCGGGCGTTGCGGCTCCAGCCCCTCGATCCAGAGAATCGCGGCCCACATCCAGATCGCCAGCATCATTGGGTCGCACATTGTGCTGCTTACGGAAACCAATAAGCCCGGAGTTAGAAGGGTGGCGAAGGCAACAAGTAAAGGAGAGCGAGTGAATTTCTGCGCTAAACGATACGTGCCGAGCACCAGAGCGAGCGTAGGCAATAGAAACGCCAGGTGCAACGCTCGCTCGGACCATCCCACAACACTGCCAGCCAGTGCCATGTAGTACGAAGCAAGCGGCGGATTCTGGGTGACCTCCGACATCCGGACCTGGGTGAACTCCCAATTCAGCTGGAACCCATACGGATTGAAAGGGTGTTTCGTGATGTTCTGCGCTGCCCAAATGAATAGCGTGTCATCGGTATGAAAAGCCCGACCGGAAAAGGGCAGCAGGCAGAGGACGGTCAGAGCCGCCAGAAGAAAATATGCGCCCGCGGGACGCATCGTTGCATTCCTACGTTCAACTGAACAAGCAGGCTTCAGCACGAGTGCTTCTTTCAACCGGGCAGCTCCTTGCATATTTAGTTGGGTTTACGCTTATCTAGCGTGCGGTGGAACAGTTGGCGGAGCAGTGTAAACAACTGACAACGGCCCCGTGACCGTGATCGAACCCGCACTGGACCAGGCTGAGGTGATTTCCAACGTCCAGTTTACGCCGAGAGGTACGCGGTTGTGTTGGATGGCAGCGGTGAACGTGACCGAGGTTCCGAGAGCCACAGTTGAGGGCCGGGGACTAATGGTCACGACAGTCTGATGGTCACCACTGCCGCAGCCCACCACTACCACAAACAGTACCGTAAGGAATATTCTCGCCATTTCCATTCTCCAAGAACCTCGGGGTTCTTCCTGATTTTAGAAGAATCGCGCTTACCCCCCTCGGTTCACGAAACCGATGCCGTTGCATTCCGAGCTGCCAGACTGAGTCTCTTCTGGGATTCTTCTGGTTTTTCCGGTTTTCAGAACATTTATTCGCGTTACACAAATTAAGCGTGTTCAGGGTGTAGCGTTCTGCCGCCCAGGTACTCACGTGGGCACTCTAGTTCAGACAGGAGAATTCTGTGAAAAACTCCCCAAGGACGCTCCTCCTCTCTGCGGCAGTCTGCATTTGGTTTCTCGCATCTTGCATGCTGGCGCACGCCCAAACAACTAACCAGCCTATTCGGAAAGTCGCGGAGCCCATCCCAAACCAGTATATCGTCGTCTTGAAGGACAGGGTGAAATCTGCGTCGGTACCGTCGCTGGCTAAGGACCTCGCTCTTCAACACGGAGGCGAACTGAGATTCATTTATCGGTACGCTCTTAAGGGATTCGCCGTCCGCATGCCGGAAAACGCAGCCATGGCGCTTGCGGGCGATCCATCCGTCGAGTACGTCGAGGAAGATAGCACCGTATCAACCATCACGACCCAGCTAAACCCTCCGTCATGGGGTTTGGATCGCATCGATCAGCACCCTCTACCTCTAGATGGCCAATACAATTACACAAGCACCGGGGCCGGCGTAAATGCGTATGTGATCGACACAGGCATTTTGCCCACACACCAGGATTTCGGGGGTCGAGCCAGTGTAGCCTATGATGCTGTCGGCGACGGACGGAACGGCATCGATTGTAACGGCCACGGTACCCACGTGTCTGGCACGCTCGGCGGGACTACTTATGGAGTAGCGAAGAGCGTCCACATCTACGCCGTGCGCGTTCTAAATTGTTCCGGATCAGGTGCAGACTCGACCGTAATCGCGGGAGTTGACTGGGTAACAGGCCACGGGATCCACCCCGCAGTCGCGAACATGAGTCTAGGAGGACCGACTAACAGTTCGTTAGACTCGGCAGTAGCAAACTCCATCGC
>DATEPX010000026.1:0-64671 GCA_035272945.1 Terriglobales bacterium | reverse complement strand
GACGTAGATCCACAACAAAGCCATGAAGTGCCAATACCAGGCGGTAATATCGACCACGATGCGTCGGGCTTCCACCGGCTTGCGCAGCAGGGCCGTGGCGGCCGCATACAGCAGCGCCACCACACCTCCAATCAGGTGAATGGCATGTGTTCCTGTCAGCAGATAAACAAACGAGCTGCTGGGGCTGGTCGCAAGGAAAAAGCCGCGAGAGGCGAGTTCCTTCCATGCCATCCATTGTCCGAAAAGGAATCCCAGGCCGAGTACTACGGTCAGCCCGAGCCAGGGAAAGCTTTCTTCATCGCCGAGCGAAATTCCGGGAATAGACCTCACCGGCGCCAGGGCCGCCTCGCGCGCAATGTGGCGTCGCGCGAATTCCATCGTGACACTGCTGATCACCAGCACAATCGTATTCAGCAGCAACAGAACCCAGGGCAAGTTCACCGGCAGCCAGTCGTGGATGTACTTGTTGGTTTGCTCATCCAGAGTAGGCAGGCCTTGGCGAATGATATAGGCGCTGGTGAACGATACGAACAACATGATCACCGGCGTGATACCGACGGCCAGACCCAACCGCGCTCGACGCAAGCGCTGCCCGTAGTCCGGCGAACCTCCGCCACCACGCCCGTCGCCGCCACCGCCGTCAGTAGGCGGAAGCTCGCTGCCGCCGCCGTGAAATGTTCTAGGATCCCTTGTAACAATCGAACTCAAAATTCAATACTCCCAATGTCCGCGTGGCGCGGACACTCTTGTCCGCGCGTATTTCTAATGAGCCGGCGCCGTCGCTGGATCCGTTTGCATCGTGTAATCCCGCGCCGCCCCGGGAACGCTGTACTCATAAGGCCCGTGGTTCACAACCGGCGTGCGTCCACCGAAATTGTCATGCGGTGGAGGCGTTGCCGTTGTCCACTCCAGCGTGGTGGCTTCCCAAGGATTGTCGCCGGCCTTTTCGCCCTTCTTCATGCTCCAGAATAAGTTGAACAGGAACACGAACTGCACCGCGATGGTGACGAATGCCGCATAAGTCATGAACGTTTGCAGAGGAACCAGCTTGGTTTGGTAAGCCACTTCCGTGAACTGGGAATAACGGCGTGTCTGTCCCGCCATGCCCAGGTAGTGCATCGGCATGAAGATCGCGTACGTGCCGGCCAGTGTGACGAAGAAGTGGATCCTCCCCAGAGTCTCGTTCATCTTTCTGCCAAACATCTTCGGGAACCAGTAATAAGTCGCTGCGAAGATGCCGAAGATCGCCGCCACGCCCATGATCAGGTGGAAGTGTCCAACGACGAAATAAGTGTCGTGCAGTGGAATGTCGAGCACCGGCTGCGCCAGGAAGGGGCCGCTCAGTCCGCCGGAGACGAACAGGGAAACAAAGCCGATGGCAAACAGCATCGGAGTGTAGAGGCGGATCTTGCCGCCCCACAAGGTTCCCAGCCAGTTAAAGGTTTTGATCGCCGAAGGAACGCCAATGGCCATGGTCATGAGCGAAAAGGCAAACGCCGAGTAAGGACTCATGCCGCTCATGAACATGTGGTGGCCCCAAACCATGAATCCCATAAAGCCGATGCCCATGATGGCGTACACCATCGCGCGATAACCGAAAATCGGCTTACGCGAAAAGGTGGAGATCAACTGGGAGGCCACGCCCATGCCCGGTAAGATGGCGATATAGACCTCGGGGTGACCAAAAAACCAGAACAGGTGTTGCCAGAGCAGAGGCGATCCACCCTTGTGTCCCATTACCTGCCCGTTCACCACTACCAGAGGTACATAAAAACTGGTACCCAGGTTGCGATCCAGCAACAGCAGAATCCCAGCCGAGAGCAACACACCGAAAGCCAGCAGGCCGAGAATCGCGGTGATGAACCACGCCCACACCGTCAACGGCATGCGCATCAGAGTCATGCCTTTCGCGCGCAGGTCCAGGGTGGTCGTAATAAAGTTCAGCGCACCCATCAAGGAAGCGATGCAGAAGATCGCAATGCTCGCAATCCACAAATCGGCGCCCAGCTGCTGACCCGGTCCTGCATTGGGAAGCGCGCTCAGCGGTGCATATCCTGTCCACCCGTGAAGGGGGGCACCGCCGTTGACGAAGAAGGCTGCAATCAGCACCAGGAATCCGACAAAGGTTGTCCAGAACGACAGCATGTTCAGGACGGGGAACGCCATGTCGGGCGCGCCGATCTGAATTGGCAGAAAATAATTTCCGAACCCGCTTTGTGGCGCCGTGGTCAGCACGAAGAACACCATGATGGTGCCGTGCATGGTGAGAAGGCCGAGGTAGGTTTCCGGCTTAATCTCGCCGATCAGCGGCAACGTTGCGGTTGGCCAGATGAGGTGGATGCGCATCAGCAAAGATAGAAACATGCCGGTGAACACCGCGATCAATGCCAGGAAGTAGTACTGCAAGCCGATTATCTTGTGGTCGAGGCTGAAAATGTATTTCCGGATGAAGCCCTGAGGGGCCGCGTGCGCGTGTACAACGTGGGTGCTAGCCATTGTTATTGCTTCGCCGCCTCCCGCTCGGCAAGCCACCTGTCAAAATCTGCCTGGCTGACAACTTTCACCATGCCGTGCATCTTGTAATGCCCGAGTCCGCATAATTCGGCGCACGCGATCTCGTAGTCGCCGACTTCCGTGGGCGTGAAATGCATGTGAATGATTAATCCTGGTACCGCGTCCTGCTTGAAGCGAAAAGAGGGAACGAAGAAGCTGTGGATCACGTCCACCGCGCGCAGGCTGAGATCCACTTCGCGGTTCACGGGAAGGAACATCGTTCCCGTAACAATGTCATCCTTGGCAGCCGCATCGTTTGTGTCGAGTCCGATGGCAGCTTCGTTGCCGGAGGATGGATCGATCAAATCAGGCTTGGTCGCGCCGAATTTGCCGTCTGCCCCGGCATAGCGAAAATACCAGGCGAACTGCATGCCAGTGACTTCCACAGGCACTGCGCCAGCCTTGGCCGGCTCGAAGCGTTCGGCCGCCCATATCGGGCTGCCCATCAGGTTCAAACCAATGAAGAGTATGGCCGTCAGCGTCGTCCACAGCACTTCCAGCTTCGTGTTGCCGTGGGAATAGCTAACGGCTCGCGCTTTGCCGGTGTCCCGATACCGCCATACTAAGTAGCCCAGCCCGCACTGCGCGGCGAGAAAGACGATTCCCATCAGAACGTAGGTGAAAGCAAACTGGTGATCAATGCTAGGCGCGGCGGCGGCCACGCCCTTGGGCAACCACCAGGTTTTGGCTGCGAAGAAGTAAGTGCTGACGAACGTGATCAACCAGATAATGCAGAGAAGCGCGAGGCCCATCCACTAGCCTCCCCTTTTTGTGTATTGATTGGCCCTCCATCCGCTGCCATTCCTGAGCTTTTTTGAAGGAAGCCGCGGCTGGCCCCGAAGTCTATCACAGGGCAACCTGACCTATGCAACCCGGCGACGTGATATCACGAGGAACTCTCGAACCCCGGTTGTGAAATTCCACGCGATGTCGCAGAGGATATGGCGCGGGCACTGTTGTCCGCGCATCGCCCTCTAACCGTGCACTCCATTTTTCTTTATATACTCGCGTGACGAGAACGAACTGATGCGGAACGAGCGCACAAGCTGGAATCAACGTTATCGCGAACGCTCTCACAGTTCTCTCCAACCGGATCCGTTCCTGGTAGACGGTTATCAGGAATTCATTGCTCCTCTCTTCCCGGCAGGCGGCATTGCGCTCGACATCGCGGGAGGCGTCGGCCGTCACGCCATCTGGCTTGCTCAGCGCAACTGGAAAGTCGATTCGCTCGACATCTCCGAGGTCGGAATCGCGCAGGCAAAACAAAACGCAGGGATGTGCGCCGCCAATATTCAGTTCCTGGTAGAGGACGTTAAGAAATATTCATTTCCCAGGAGCCATTACGATCTGGTCTTGGTCTTCTTCTACCTGGAACGTACAATTTTTCTCAAATTGTTCCGCACCTTGCGTCCCGGAGGCCTGCTGCTTTACAAGACCTACACGCGGGAGCAGCGCAAGTTCGGGGGAGGCCCTACTCATCCCATGCACCTGCTGAAAACGAATGAGCTGCTGCAGGCGTTTTCGAGACTTCAGATTCTCTTCTACCGAGAAACAGTCAGGGAACGGGGCATCGCCGAAGTGGTGGGAATGAAAACGTGACACTCCACCTTGTCATTCCGAGCGCCGCTTTTGGCGCGACGTATCTGCGTCTTCGCCTGGCAAACTCTTTCGCTCGGAATTACAAGTGTGGGCTTCTCGGTGCCGCTCTGCTCTCGGCGGTTAGATTGTTTCTTGCGTTAGAATCCTAACTGCATGTCCAAGAAAGCCTCCGCCCACGGTCACGATACTCGTTACGTCCGCCTGCAAAAAAACTACTGCTTCGCTTGTGGCAAGCACAACCCGGAAGGCATGCGCCTGAAGTTTGCTTACGACGAAGACCGCGACTGCTTCGTCTCCCGCTTTCGCCTGGGCAAGCGTTATACCGGCCCGCCCGGTCACACGCATGGCGGAATCATTGCCACGATCCTGGACGAAGCCATGGGCAAGGTAAACAAACTCCGCCATGTGGTTGCGCTGACATCGCAAATCACCGTGGATTACTTGAAGCCCGTGCCTTTGAACAAACCACTGCGGGTGGAGTCTCGGGAAGTGCGAGTGAACGGGCGCCGTCACATCAATATGGCCGAGATCATGAATCCCAAGGGAGAAGTGCTGGCACGAAGCCGCGGAATCTTCATCGCCATCGATCCGCGCCGCATGTTCACAAAATTCGTTGACCGGTAGTGTCCGAATCTGCGCGACGCCGGCGTAGGGACAGCCGTCCTCGGCTGTCGGACCGAGGGCAGCTCGGCTAGCTCCCTCTCATACCCTCGAGCACGGCAGCCAACGCCGCCACCCCGCGTCGAATTTCTTTCGGATCGACGGCCGCAAACCCGAGAATCAATCCATCTTTCCGGGCATGCCCGGAGGCATACCGGCTCAGCGGTACGACTTCGACATCTTGCTCGGCTGCTGCTTTCGCCGCACGCTCGGCGATGACTCGTCCTTTCAACCAACCAACCGTTTGCAGCCCCGCTTCAACATTGGAAATTTCCAGCAGTCCGGACAACCGCTCTCGCGCTCCTTCGAGCAGAACGGACAGGCGCTCCGCATACACTTCGCGCATGCGGCGAACGTGTCGGGCAAAGTGTCCTTCCGTGATGAAGTCGCAGAGTACGGCTTGTTCCAGCAGCGGAGGATGATGAGTACTCACCGACTCAGCCGCCGCGAACACCTCCACCATCTCAGTCGGAACCACCAGATAGCCCAGCCGCAGGGCAGGGAAGAGCACCGCGCTAAAGCTGCCCGCAAAAATCACAACGCCCGAGCGATCCAGTCCCTGCAGGGCCGGAATTGGACGTCCGGAATAACGGTACTCGCTGTCGTAGTCGTCTTCGAAAATCAGAGTTCCCGATCGACGCGCCCACTCCAGCAGCGCCAGCCGCCGTCGCAGGCTCATGGTCACACCGAGAGGGAACTGATGCGCGGGCGTCACATAAACCAGACGTGCTCGCCGCCAGCGCCGGATTCCGCGCTCCATGTCCACGCCTTCATCGTCGACGGGCACGGGGCAGATTTTTGCGCCCACAGCGTGAAACACAACTGCCGCGCCAGGATAGCCGGGCTCCTCCATCCATACTGGCTCGTCGGGATTGAGCAGAACCCGCGCCGTGCGGTCCAAGGCTTCCTGCGCACCGGAGACGATCAGGACTTGCTCCGCCGAGCACTTCACCCCGCGCGACGTGTTCAGGTACTCGGCAACCGCTTCGCGCAACGGGCGGTATCCCAAGGCGTCGCCTCCGGCGAGCAGGTGAGTCGATACGCGTCGCAGCCGGCGTGCTGCCACTTGCGCCCACAGCGTGGTAGGGAAAAGATCCAGGGCCGCCAAGTTCGCACGAAAGGCACGAATCGGCCGCGTGCTGGTGGGCGCAAGAAACGGCTGCAGGCGGCGGGCGTACGAGGAGAGCGCCACTTGCCGGTGCGGCAGTTGCTTTTCCTGTCGCATTCGTCCTACTTGCAAAAGTTGATCCGGCAGCACCTGGCTGACATACGTCCCCGATCCCGCTCGGCCTTCCACATACCCTTCGGACTTCAGTTGCTCAAAAGCCGTAACCGCGGTGGGACGCGAAATGCGGTAGGTCTGCGCCAGGTCGCGTGTGGCCGGAAGCCGCGATCCTGGCCGCAGACGCCCGGCAAGGATCGCCGCCCTCAGCTCTTCGTATAGCCACCGGTAGAGATCGCGGTCGGCTCGCGGACCAGCCAGGCTCAACGGCAACGTTGCGGCTTCTTTCGGCATACAAATAAAGTGGTATGGCTAGAATATCGTAAATGGCCATTGCGACAATACCAATAATAGACATAGCTTTAATAAAAGGAAGAACGGAACAATCTTCCCGGATACGCGGACCCCGCTGCCAGTGAGGCAGACCAATGCTATGTGGGTGGGCTGGAGGAAGGCCTGCCCGGTCGGCTCACCTTAGAGAAGGCACTAGTGGTTGTTGACGCTCAAAGAGGGATGGGCCAGGGATCGGCAGGATTCGCATGCCCCAAGATAGTGGATGCTTCCGCCCAAAGCCTGGTGCCCTAAACGGTGGCTGATGGGAACCCATCAGGGTGCGGTCAGCCATAAGCACCTCGATGATTATCTGGATGAGTTCACGTTTCGTTTTTAACCGGCTGCGATCAAAGAGTCGTGGCAGGCTCTTCTTCCGCCTCGTACAGCAAGCGGTGGCAGTCGAGCCTGTTCCCCTGGATGGGATTCTTCACCCCGAAGCCACGGCGAAAGCGAAACCACAACGTTGGGGTTACCTGAGTGAAGCAGATACCCCTCAAAAGGGGATTCTTCGTCAGAAAAAAGCCCTCCCTGCGCCCGGGAGCGAAAAAGGAGTGCATCATGTCTCAGAACAACGGAAATAGCCTGCGCCTGAAGACCGGGCTTGCCGAGATGCTGAAGGGCGGCGTCATCATGGACGTCACCAATGCCGAGCAGGCCACCATCGCCGAGCAAGCGGGAGCCGTGGCGGTCATGGCGCTGGAGCGCGTGCCCGCGCAGATCAGGGCCGAAGGCGGCGTCGCCCGCATGGCCTCGCCTAAGAAGATTCGCGAAATCATGGACGCGGTCTCCATTCCCGTGATGGCCAAGTGCCGCATCGGGCACTTTGCCGAGGCGCAAATCCTGCAGGAGCTGGGCGTTGACTACATCGACGAATCCGAGGTCCTCACCCCGGCCGACCAAGCCCATCACGTCGACAAGCACGCCTTCAGCGTGCCGTTCGTCTGCGGTGCCCGCAACCTGGGCGAAGCGCTCCGCCGTATTGCCGAAGGCGCGGCCATGATCCGCACCAAGGGCGAAGCTGGCACCGGAGATGTCGTCCACGCGGTCAAGCACATGCGCCAGATCATGTCAGAAATGCACGAACTAACCGTCCTGCGCGAAGAAGAGCTTTATGCCCGCGCCAAAGACCTGCAGGCGCCCTATGAACTGGTGCGACTGGTCGCCAAAGAAGGGAAGTTGCCCGTACCGAATTTCAGCGCCGGCGGAATCGCCACCACCGCTGACGCGTCGCTGGTTATGCAGTTGGGCGCGGAGTCGGTATTTGTGGGCTCCGGCATCTTTATGAAGGATTCCACCACCTTCGCCGATCCGGCCGACGCCGAGCGTCGCGCCCGCGCCATCGTTCGCGCCACCACGCATTACAACGACCCTAAAGTATTACTTGAAGTCAGCTACGACGTACCCAGCGCCATGAAAGGCCTGGCTGTCGCGGCCATGGACGAAGCCCAGATGCTACAAACCAGGGGCTGGTAAGCTGGGGGGAGGGCACGACTTCAGTCGCGCCGCCGCTGTCCTTGTTACTGGTCATTCTGAGCCGACTTGAGTCGGCGAGGAATCTGCTTTTTGGTGTTGCCTATGAAGGTCGGTGTTCTCGCCGTCCAGGGCGATTTCGATGCTCACCGCCGGCGATTAGAAGAACTCGGCGCCGAGATCGTCCTGGTGCGCAGGCCCGAACAATTGGACGAAGTCGACGGCCTTGTGATCCCCGGCGGCGAATCGGGCGCCTTCCTCAGAATTCTCGGGGAGGAGGGCGTAAGAAAGCTGCAGGAATTCGTCCGCGTCAAACCCACTTTCGGCACTTGCGCGGGCGCAATCCTTTTGGCCAAAGAAATCACCAATCCGGAGCAGCCTGGCCTGGGCGCTCTGGATATCCGCATTCGCCGCAACGCCTACGGTCGCCAGATCGACAGCTCGATTCGTGAAGGCCGACTCGGCAACGCGCCAATCGAAATGGTCTTCATCCGCGCGCCCAAGATCGAACGCGTGGGCCCAGGCGTAGAGGTCATCGCCACAGAAGGAAACGATCCGGTAGCCGTGCGCCAGGGCAAAACGATGGCCGCCACCTTCCACCCGGAATTGTCCGAGGACACTCGCATCCACCAGGAATTTCTGAAACTGGTTGCGAACGGGCATAAGTAACGCCAGCCACCTGCCGGCTGTCGAGCGGGGGTCCCGCCCGCTCATCTTGCGTAACCCGGGGTTTGTCATTCAAGAAATCCCTGTCATTCAAGAAATCCCTTGACATAGCCATTTATGTAACTGTATAGTTACGCATTATGCGAAACCGTTCGGTTACATATTCAACCGAATCGACCTTTCACGCGCTGGCCGACCCCACGCGCCGCGCTGTCTTGGATCTATTGCGCCGCGGCCGCCAGCCGGCTGGACAGATTGCGCAGTCGTTTCCGGTTTCACGGCCTGCGATTTCCAAGCACCTGCGGTTACTGCGTCGGGCTCACTTAGTCCAAGAGAGGAAAGAGGGAAGACATCGTTATTACCAGCTCAGCCCGGAACCCCTGAAAGCTATCGATCGATGGCTGGAGTCTTATCGTGTCTTCTGGAGTGCTAATCTGGCCAGCCTGAAGTCGTTGGTTGAGGCCGAACACGCCAAAGAAGTGGGGAAAAACAAGTCTACATAACATGAGGAGGATTCCCATGAAATTAGTTCGGAGTGCATTGTTGTTAATTCTGGCGCTGGCCACGACCACCGCCTTGGCTCAATCCGATGCGCAAAAGTCCTTCGACAAGCTAAAGTCCTTGGCTGGAAGCTGGCAGGGAAAAGACCAATCCAGCCGGTCCGTTCAGGTTTCCTATCGGGTGACTTCCGGGGGTTCCGCGCTGATGAGCGAGATTCAGAGCGAAGAGGACATGATCACCATGTTCCACCTTGATGGCGACCGCCTGCTGATGACGCACTACTGCGGAGCTGGGAACCAACCGCGCATGAAGGCTACCGCCTCGCCTGATGGCAAGACGATCACGTTTGAGTTCCTGGACGCGACTAATTTGGCTTCTCCCCAGGCTGGGCACATGCATCGCGTGGTGTTCACGATGATTGATGCCAATCACCATACCGAGGAGTGGACTTTCCTCGACAACGGCAAAGAGGTAAAAGAAGTCTTCGATCTCCAACGCAAAAGCTAATTGATGTCGTCATCCACAGGCAGGCGCAAGCCTGCCGAAGGGATCTCGCACGCACCATCAGACAGTCTGCCACTTCAAGGAGCCTCATGGCCAGCGCGATCGTTACGCCCGAGCAGGACGCAGTTGTCACCGAAATAGACGCTGCCGCCCCGCCGGAGTGTGTGTTCGCAGCGATCAGCCATGCCGAGCAACTCAAGCGCTGGTGGGTTCCGCCGATTTGCGAGGAGACGTTCTGGAACATGGATGCCCGCCCGAGTGGTAAATGCAGTTTCGCCACCACGCCGGCCACTCAATCGATCAACGGGGTAAACGAATTCAAATGCCGCGGAGAGATTCTGGAGTTCGTCCCTCCGCGGCTGTTGGTTGATTCCTGGATCGCCAATGGGAACGACAAACCAGAGTCGGTGACCGTCGTGCGCTGGGACTTGACCCCAATCCCAGGTGGAACACGCGTCAAGGTCACCCACAGCGGACTCGCTCAGCAACCGACTAATCGTGAGCTCTATCGAGGCGGTTGGCCGGGCGTCATCCAAAACCTACAGAAATACTTAGAAAGGAGAGCGTGAACTATGTCTACTGTCTGCATTACTCCAGATCAGGACGTTATCGTCGCGGAAATTCAGATTGCTGCGCCGCCCGACCGTGTATTTCAGGCGATCACCGACCCACAACAGGTGCCGCAGTGGTGGGGACAGCTAAGGTATGTACCGCGTCACCAGTTGGGAAGGCGACTTGCGCCCGGGCGGCAAATGGCGCAGCCGTGGAACCCGCGCCGATGGAGCCCCGTTCGAGGTCCAGGGTGAATGCGTGGAGTTCGATCAGCCTCACCTGCTCGTCTATACCTGGAATGCCACGTGGGCGCCTCAGCTACCTACGACCACGGTGCGCTGGGAGCTGAAGGCGCAGCAGGGCGGAACCCTGGTCACCATTCGGCACAGCGGTTTTGCTGGTTTTGCCGAGGCCGCGCAAGATCACAGCAAGGGCTGGACGAGAGTGCTGGGCTGGATGCAGGCCTTCGTGGAAAGGCGCCAGACCATCGATTCACGCAAATGATCAACTAAGACTTAGGTAGAGACGGGGCTTGCCCCGTCTCTCTCTACCCCATTCGGTTTCCCACCCGCGCTATACTTGCCTGTATGGCTGGGGCCGCAGATAAAACCTTCTACCTGGAAACTTTCGGCTGCCAGATGAACGTCCATGACTCAGAAAAGGTCATCGGCACGCTTATCTCGCAAGGCTACCGGCAGGTTTCGACGGTCGAAGAAGCGGGCCTGATCCTCTACAACACCTGTTCCATCCGGGATAAAGCTGAGCAGAGAGTATTCCACCGCCTCGCCGACTACAAGAAACTTCAGGCCGAAGGTAAGAAGTTCGGAGTGCTGGGCTGCGTGGCCCAGCAGGAAGGCGAGAAGATTTTTGAGCGCGCTCCACACGTTTCGATGGTGTGCGGCTCAGCCTCGTACCGAAACCTGCCGCAGATGTTGATCCAGATCGAAGCAGGGAAGAGCCACGTAACCGGACTAGACGACCGCCAGACCGACGAGTGTTTTGAAACTGAGTTCACGGCCCGCACCAACCCCCACCGTGGCTACATCACCATCATCGAAGGTTGTGACAAGTTCTGCGCGTATTGCGTCGTTCCCTTTACGCGCGGCAAGGAGCGCAGCCGTACGTCTGATTCCGTGCTCGCCGAGGCCCGGCAGATGGCCGACCTCGGCTACACGGAAATTCAAGTCCTCGGGCAGAACGTGAACTCCTATCACGATCCGTTGGGAAAAAAGAGTTTTGCCGAACTGCTGAGGTCGGTGGGCCAGGTCCCCGGGATCAAGCGTGTGCGCTTTACAACTTCCCACCCGCGGGACTTCGGCCGCGACATTGTGCAAGCCATCGAATCGCAGGCGTCCCTCTGTGATCATGTTCACCTGCCGGTTCAAAGTGGCTCGACGCGTGTGCTGGGCGCGATGCAGCGTCTCTATACTCGCGACCAGTACCTGGAGCGTATCCTGTGGATGAAGTCAGCCCAACGGGAGATCAGCATTACCACCGACATCATCGTGGGCTTCCCGGGAGAGACTGAGGCTGACTTCGAGGAAACGCTCTCCTTGCTCGAACACGTCGAATACGATGGCGTGTTTTCCTTTAAGTATTCGGCACGCCCGAACACGCCGGCGTTGAAGTACGCGGATGCAATCTCGGACGAGGAGAAGTCTCGTCGATTGGCGGTGTTGCAGGAGAAGCAGCGCGAAATCCAGAGGCGCCGCTATCAGCGTCACGTCGGACAAGTAATGGAAGTGATGGTGGAAGGGAAGAACGAGGCCCGCGGCCAGTTGATCGGCCGAACCTCCCAGAACAAGGTTCTCAATTTCACTGCACCGCAGCCGGCGCAACCGGCAGTTGGCAGCTACGTACCGGTGGCGGTAACGTCTAGTTTTCCCAACAGTCTGCTGGGGGAAATGGTGGTATAAGGGGCAATTGTTGATTGTTGATTGAGAACTACATGAGATCAAACCAACAATCGAAAATCAACAATTTCTGCCCCGGAGGGTCGCGATGGAAGTGGAAATGAAGATTCGCGGGCTGATGATGGATCCCGTCACCAACATGCCCATCGTGATTCTCAAGGACGTTGGTAGCGACACTGTTCTGCCCATCTGGGTTGGCGTCTACGAAGCCAATGCCATAGCCCTGGAGATCGAGAAGGTCACCACTCCGCGTCCCATGACCCACGACCTCATCAAGAATGTCCTCACCGGGCTCGACACCCAGGTGCACAAGGTGGTTGTAACCGAGCTCCGAGAGGACACGTTTTACGCTGTAATCTGGCTCGATCGCGGTGGACAGGTCATCAGCATCGATTCGCGTCCCTCGGACGCGCTGGCTCTCGCGCTGCGTGTAGATTGCCCGATCTTCGTCGAAGACGACGTCCTGAAGAACTCCAAGCTGGCCTCCAATGTCTCGGACCGCGTTACCAGCGAAGAGCTGCGCAAGTGGCTCGAAAACCTCGGTGACGACGACCTGGGCCGGTACAAGATGTAGATTGAGTAATTGAGAAATTGGGTACCCAATTGCCCAATTCTTCATGTCTTCATGGATCCCGCCGAGCAACTCCAACGCATCTATCTGGCCGGGTTCGAGCTCCAGACTCTCGATCGCTTTCCCAAGTGCATTGCCGTGGTCCGAGGCAACTGCATAGCGCTGCTGGTACCCGGCACCGAGGGCCTGCAGATTCTGGGCACTCCAGGATGGCGCATGGGGGAAGTCATGGGCGTGCTGACCGAAGCCGGGGGACGGCAAGTCTTCCAAGCGAAATCCGAGATCCTGGAAGCCACCCCCGAACGCCTCGCGACCCTCCGAACGTTCCGCGAAGACCTTGCCGTGGCTATGCATGGGTTCGGGTAGCCCTCACTGGGAGCGCAGCCTACTTTACATAATACTTCTTATCGGACATTGCATATCGTTTACGAATGGCCGCCGCCGCCACCGTCCAGAGCGCCCGGCTCCCCCGCCAGCACGATCTTGGGGCGGAATAACGTTCCCGCGACGCGGGTCGCGATGGCGATCAAGTCTTTTTGCCCGGAGAACACCTTTACCTGCCGCGCCCGGGACATATCCGGAAGGTTCACGGCGCGGCCTGTGCGGATAAAAGCGGCAGCGTCCTCCGTGGCGGTCACGGACGGAAGGTGCGGTAACAGCTTGCGCGGATGGAAAAACAGTTCGCTCACGGGAAACTTCTCGATTGCGGCCTCAACCTCTTCCAAGCTGTGGGCATCCCCCATCCCGAATTCGGCCACTGCCGTGCGACGCAACGATTCCAGGTGCCCGCCGCACCCTAATTGCTGGCCCATCTCGTGGGCTACGGAACGCATGTAGGTCCCTGAGCCAACCCGCGCCCGGAACCGGGCCCGGGCGCCCTCCACTCCCAGGATTTCCAGTTCCTTAATCTCAACCTGAACCGGCTTCAGCCCGACTTGCTTATGCTGGCGGGCCAATTTATAGGCCGGCACGCCGTGGATCTTTTTGGCGGAAAAAGGGGGCGGCAACTGCTCGATCACTCCTACAAAACCAGCGGCCAGTTTCCCCAATAGCTGAAGTGAAGGTTTAACTTCTTGAGCCGCCCCTGTGGGTTCTCCTTCCGTGTCGTAGGTGTCGGTGGCAAATCCAAACCGGATCACGCCTTCGTAAGTCTTCTCCGATGAGGTGTAGAACTGCGCCAGCCGCGTCAGACTCCCCAATACCAGCGGCAGGACCCCGGTGGCGAGTGGATCGAGAGTGCCAAGGTGTCCGACCGAGCGCTGTCCTAGCAACCGCCGCACCCGGCTGACCACGTCGTGCGATGTCAGCCCTGCCGCTTTGTCGATTACCAGGACACCATTCATGAAGATCGAGTAAGTTCGTGATTGAGTAATTCGGTAATTCGGCGCTGAGCACCGCGCTTCTTAAACTGCAGAATTACCCGATTACTCAATTGCCCAATATCCAAAGCATCATTCTGCTATTGTGGTGCCGGACAGGGGTGCCACGGCGCAAAGCGCTATTCTTAAACTACCAAATTACCCGATTAATCAATCACCCCATCTCGCATGATTCCTCTTCGCGATGACACGCCCCGCTTCAGCACCCCTTACATCACCTACTTCCTCATTATCCTCAATGTCGTCGTTTTTCTTTACGAAGCCATGCTCGGCGCCCAGAGCCACGCCGCCCTCAATGCCCTGTTATTTCAGTTTGGGGTGGTACCGCGAGTGGACACCGCCATTCTCGCCGGCAGCACGGCCTTAAGCCCCGCTCTAGCAGTCATTCCCCTTTTCACCTCCATGTTTCTGCATGGCTCCTGGCTGCACGTCATCGGCAACATGTGGTTTCTCTGGATTTTCGGCGACAACATTGAGGACTACCTGGGGCATTTCAAGTATTTGGTCTTTTATTTGCTGAGCGGCTTGGCGGCGGGGGTGCTGCACATTCTCTTCAATCTCAACTCTGGCGTTCCCAGCGTTGGGGCGAGCGGAGCCATAGCCGGGGTGATGGGCGGGTACTTTGTCCTGTATCCCAGGGCCCGCGTTCTGACCCTCGTTCCCTTAATCTTTTTCTTTACTTTTTGGTGGCTACCAGCTTGGATTTTCCTGGCTTACTGGTTTGTCATCCAGTTCCTGAGCGGCGCGGCAACCGCCATAGCCGCCACCAGCCAGACCGGCGGCATTGCATTCTGGGCACATGTCGGCGGGTTTGCCGCCGGCATCCTAATGATCAAGCTTTTCCCGCCCCGGCCGAGGCGCTATAGCTATGGGACCTGGTAATTGTCTAGGCCTGGCCTGCTGGTTCTGAGCGCGACATCCTTCGCCCAGCTAGCGCCTAGAACTGGATGAAGACATATCGGGGAACACATCTGTCTTAACGTCCTACGCGCTTTTCCACGATGGCCGACAGACTTAGTGAACATTGAGGATGATACGATCAAGGCAATCGTAACAGCCGCAGCGCAGGTCTTTATAATGAGTACTTCCGGATGGGGCAATGCTCCCGGTGGATCTCGGGCCCGGTGGCAGACTCTCACCGGATCCGACACGACCCTCGACAACGCCCATTTGATGTGTATGGCGGGTCGTTTCAGTCGTCGCCTTCAGGCTTCTGCTCGAGCACACGCGATTCCCGGTATCAACTGCCCAGTAGGGGAACGCAAACATGATCTGGCCGAGGAATACTTGGCCAAGACCGAGGTCACCCAAGGGGTGTTTCTGATTCTGATTGGGCGCGCGCAAGCACCGTGTGGGGGGTCAGCCCACCCTGAACTACAGCCCGGAAGTACAAACATGGGCTAGTTGATGTCCATCCAGGATCGCGATGAACAACGGTGTCACACAGCTCAACCGGCGGGCTCTCGTTGATCGCCAATGAGGCTGATGAAGTTCGTCATATGCTCTGCTAGTCATGAAGCGGACTGGGAGGCCAGAGCCGCCAATCTAGTCTCGCCCCCGAGTAAGCAAGAACGTGGATCTCGATAGAAATCCGGCGGATGAACGCCAGTTTTGAAAAGAGGGCGAGGAAACTCGCGAGCAGAAGTTGAGAAAAACTCCGGCTGTGTATGGCCCAGATCCAAGAAGGTGAGAGCATACATCGGCAGCTTGAATCGGGCACTGAGTCTTCTATTTTGTTCTATTTTGTGTTTTCTATTTTGCCGGTGCCGCTCCTGGCGCGCCCAGAGTCCGAGAATAGGCTTCAATTTCAAGACTTTCTTGATAAACTTTGTGAGATTGAGGGCCGATTTCCCACAGATAGCGTGCGAGTCCCGGCGCTGGTCTGATCCGCTGACTGCCAGCTGGATGAAAGTTGAAGTTTCTTCGCCAGGGTTAAACCGTGTCGATTGTGCTCAGAAGGGAATCCGAGTGTCAGGCGAGTCCGCCGACTGGACACGGATCGATAGAGCTGTCAGTGGTTATGCCCTGCTTGAACGAAGCCGAAACATTGGAAACTTGCATTCGCAAGGCTCAGCGCGCTCTAAAGAAAGAGAACCTTGCAGGCGAGGTCATTGTCGCAGACAACGGAAGCACCGACGGTTCGATCGTGATTGCAGAGCGGCTCGGAGCCAAAGTCGTACATGTTCAGGAAAGAGGATACGGCAGTGCGCTCAGGGGGGGCATCGGCGCTGCGTCCGGTAAGTACATCGTCATGGCCGACGCAGACGACAGCTACGACTTCGGTCACATTCCGCGTTTCCTTGAGCAATTGCGGGAAGGCGCTGATCTCGTGATGGGTAATCGGTTTCGTGGTGGTATTGAAAAGGACGCGATGCCTCCGTTGCACAAATATCTCGGGAATCCCTTGCTTACCGGGATCGGGCGTTTGTTCTTCCATAGCCCGGTTGGAGATTTCTATTGCGGGATTCGTGGGTTTCGCATAGACGCGTACGAGAGGATGGATCTACGAACCACGGGCATGGAATTCGCAACCGAAATGGTCGTGAAGGCCACTCTGCTCAAGCTGCGGATCGCTGAGGTACCCACGACGCTAGCCCCGGACGGACGCAGCCGACCGCCGCACATTAGGACATGGCGCGACGGTTGGCGGACGTTACGCTTTTTTCTTCTTTACAGCCCACGTTGGTTGTTCCTATACCCGGGTGGCGTTCTGATGCTAGTTGGAGCTGTGATGGGGCTATGGTTGTTGCCAGCGCCAAGAAAGGTAGGCGAGGTTACATTCGATGTCCACACGCTCCTTTATGCAGCTGCATTCGTCCTACTCGGATTTCAGGCTATCGCTTTTGCTGTCTTCACTAAGTTGTTCGCGATCTCGGAGGGCCTCCTTCCTGCCGATCCGACCCTGGACAGGCTTTTCCGCTACATCACTCTTGAGGTCGGACTCTTGGTTGGGGCAATACTGGTTATCCTTGGCCTGAGCACTTCTGTCTACGCAGTAGGCATCTGGGGGGCCAAGCATTTCGGTCTTCTGAACTACCCCCATACTATGCGAGTGGTCATTCCTGCCGCTCTTTTTCTCATATTGGGAGTGCAGACCGTATTCGCCAGCTTCTTCCTGAGCGTACTCGGGCTTCGACGCCGATGAAGCATGCGGCCGAATTTGACTCATTTGCTAGCAGCTACGAAGCCGACCTTGATCAGGCGCTTTCTGTAAGCGGCGAAGGCAAGGACTATTTCGCGCGAGGACGCATTTCCTGGCTGGCGAAGTGCTTGCGAGAACTAGGAGCACAACCGCAGTCGGCAATGGATTACGGCTGCGGAATCGGTGGCACTGCTGTTCTTCTGCGAGACTTGGCCGGTGTTGAGTCAGTTGTCGGACTTGATCCATCAGGTTCCTCTTTAGAAATGGCGAGATCCAGATATAGAGATCTTGGGATCCGATTCCTGAGGTTCGAAGACTATTTCCCCTGCGAAGAGATTGACGTGGCGTATTGCAATGGCGTGTTCCACCACATTCCCGTGGGAGAGCGGGGCAAGGCCGCCAAGTACATTCTCCATTCCCTTCGGCCGGGAGGCTTATTTGCTCTGTGGGAGAACAATCCGTGGAATCTCGGCGCGCTCTGGGTCATGTCTCGTTGTGCGTTTGATCGCGACGCAGTCACTCTGACTCCCTCGGAAACCGCCCGTCTCCTGCGGGAGGAAGGATTCCAAGTTCTCTACACCAATTTCCTCTTCATCTTCCCAAGATTCTTGAAGTCCCTCCGCTTTCTGGAGCCCTCGTTTTCGCGCTTTCCCTGCGGGGCGCAGTACATGGTCCTGTCCCGAAAACCTCTTTCCTGAAGATCGGCTAGCCTAACGGGGCTTCGAATTTGCGCGTCTGGGGGGTGGGTTTACCGGATTTCCTTGATTAAAAAGACTTACGGAGTTGCCTTGGGCTGGTTCCAACCTGGCGAAACCCCAGCTTTATACATTTAATCCGAAGTAGAAGCGCTCTTGCTTGAGTTGTTTGCAATCGGCGACACCAAAACCGGATAGGACGATAATCCCGGCGATGACTCACCTCCATTCACCAGCCACACGTGGCGATCATGAAAGTAACGAATCAGTTCCAGATTCTTCGTACCCATGTCACGCGCCCAAACGATTTTCGCACTATCAATGTCCGCCGCGTTGTACACGAATTCCAAAGCACGGTTCACCTGGGGATTGTTGCTGTAGCGCACTATGACCAGGTGGCGTCCGGGGGTACGGTTCAACTCGCGCACAAGCTGCGCACGACCTAGATTGCCATGCGGCCACGCTTCCTCGATTTGCGCGTGGGCTGCGACAGCCGTAAGTCGAATTACGATCATGGCGCAGCAAATCACAGGAATGGAGCGTACTAACGCGGTTCCTATCGGTTGACCGTGCCAGTTCCAAAAGCGCAAATGACGCATGCAGTGTAGCAGCACGAGGTACAGAAGCGCGGTCATGGGAGCGAAGTAGTGCGGCGCGTTCCAGGTCTCCGGCATCACCCCAATCAGAAAGAACCCACCCGACAGCAATGGCCATCGCATCTTACGGTCACGAAAGAGTCCTCGAAAAGCAAAGAGTGGAATGGTAAGCACGGGACCCAGGTAGAAACGCCACAGCCTCGCCAGTCTGTCCCCTATTTTGCTTAGACACCCTTTCAGCGACCGGCCTGGCAAATAATCGTTTGCTAGTTCCCAGCGGTAGAACTCGCGCATCGCAGCATGGTGGTACGCCGGCTCTGGGCGCGGCGACTGGAACAGGAAATAAGGAGTGATTGCATACGTGTCGCGGTTCACTAGGTACGTCATACGGAAGGGGTTTCCGGTTACGCGATAGTAGTAGTAGCCGGTAGCGACAGCGGCAACCACCAGGATCGTGAGAATCGGCGCCATTACCCGGAACAGCAGAATTTTCGTGGCTGGACGATTTTTCCCAAGGAACCAGGCGAGCATGGCAGCAGAGACCGTCAAACTAAAGATGAGGCCTTCATAAGGTCTCGTGTTGGCCAGGATTGCCAAACCTAAAGCCACAAAGATCGCATCGCGCGACCGAGCACGCTTCTTCAAACGAGGTAGCGCGCCCAGCACCAGCGCACCACCCAGGGCAACGATCGAAGTGCTGAAGTATTCGTTCATCCAGTAGGTGAGGATTCCAAGCTTGAGCACCCCCAGCAATCCGCCGAACAGCGCCCAAGTTGGTGGCAGCCAGCCCTGGAGCATCCAGCATAACGCTGCACACATGGCGGCGGTGATGAACCATTGTCCGATCCATGGGTGCCCAAGTAACTGCCCGGCGGCCAGCACGAGCCCCTGGCCCGGTGGATACATGGACATGTAGGTGGGTTGTTGAATGATGTGAAAACTTTCAAAGTGTACCCACATGGGGTGGGTCGGATTGGTGAACCGCCCGTGAGCAAACGTGTCGGCAGCCAAAAGGTAGCTGAACTCGTCAAACCAGTGCGGTTCAGGAATGCCCAGGAGGGGGATGAGCGCGGCGCGAACTGTAAGCGCCAGCATGCCGACGGCAGCGATGGAGAGCGCTCGCTTCGACGCGAGCCGGCGAAAAAAGCGCTCAAGCGTATTGAAACCCGTTGTTTGTGGCGCGGTCGACGGTCGCGAGAAGATCATCGAAACTGCGGCGATTACCACCAGGAGTTCGGTGAGGGTAACCAGCCAGTTCGCGAGGGCATGGTAAATGTGGAACACGATTTTTCAATCATCGATCGAATCGATTTATACTCTCTCCTCGCCCGACCTGAGTCCTTGCCAGAGCAACTGGCTCTGGGTTTCAGGAGTACCACCCTACTTCGGATGGGGGCTTGTAGAGGAAGCGGTTATGTCCCGCATTTTCAGAAGAGGTGCGCGCCGGCTTCCACGCCAGTTCGGACAGCACTGATCTGGGAAGTACCGGCCTTTCGGCCACACTAAACTCCGTTGCTCCTATTGCGAATCAGAGAGAGGAATTCTGTCCGCGTCTCCTGCTCGTCTCGGAAGCAGCCGAGCATGGACGAGGTGACCGCTGCCGAGTGCTGTTTCTCTACGCCGCGCATCATCATGCACAAGTGCCGCGCTTCGATCACCACTCCTACGCCCTGCGGTTCAATCGCTTTCTGGATGGTTTCGGCAATCTGCGTGGTCAACCGCTCCTGAATCTGCAGCCGCCGTGAAAAGATTTCGATGAGTCGTGGAATCTTACTGAGTCCAATCACTTTTCCCTTAGGGATATATGCAACGTGCACCTTGCCGAAGAACGGCAGCATGTGGTGCTCACACAGGCTGAACATCTCCACATCTTTTACGATCACCATCTCGTCATAGTTGACCGTGAACAACGCCCCCCTAAGCATGGCCTCGGGGTCTTGCTGGTAACCGCGCGTCAGGTATTCAAAGGCGCGATGCACGCGGGCAGGCGTGCGGGTCAAGCCTTCGCGTTTAGGATCTTCTCCCAGGCGCACGAGCATCTCGCGCACCAACTCCTCAAAAGTAGCACTGGTTACCGTAGCTGGCTCGGTTGCTGGTGACATTGTGACTCCCCTGTGTTATGCGGCAAGCTGTCCTGTGGAGGCGGGTCTCTGACCCGCCTGGCCGGCCTTCACCTTCTACTTGAGCAATTCCCTACCGCCCGCATACTCAAACGAATTCATCATGGTCTCTTCCAATCTCACCTTTTCCAGATGTGCGTAGCGGAATCCGCGCTGCAAAATATCGTAAATCTGCTCGCACAAGTTCTCCGTAGTCGGCACTGTGCTTGAGAACTCCGACAGCGAGTTTAAATTCTGGTGATCAAACCGCTCCAGGACCTCGCGCTCGACAAACTGATCCAGATCGACGAGATTGCAGACCATGCCCGTGCGCTCATCCACCGGCCCGCTGACTGTCACTTCCAAAGTGTAGTTGTGTCCGTGCCCATGCGGGTTGTTGCACTTGCTATACGTAGCGCGGTTCTCCTCAGCCGACATTGCATCATTGTGCAACCGATGCGAAGCCGAAAACAGATACCGTCGTGACAAGTGCGCCTTCATGCTTCTCCGTAGAAATCGACGAACAGGTCTGGCGTCTCGTACACTCGCACGCGATGCAGTTTGGCAGTCTTCAATTTCGGTTCGAGCCGCTGCCAGATCGCGATTGCAATATTTTCGGTCGTAGGGATTTGCCTGCTGAATTCGGGTACTTCCTTATTCAGAAACCGATGATCGAGAGTATCCAGCACTTCCCTGTTCATGATCTCTTTCAGTTGCCTGAGATCAACTACAAAACCCGACCGCGGATCGACCTCGCCCTTAACCGTGACCTCGAGCATATAGTTGTGGCCGTGTCCATTGGGATTGTTGCATTTGCCGAAGATGTGCTGGTTCTCTTCCGGAGTGAATTCCGGGTTGTGGTAGTAATGCGATGCTGAGAATTCCGCTTTGCGCGTCAGATAGACCATGATCGCCCCGGGCTAGCGCCGGCGCCCGGCCGGCAATCTCTTGCGGACGCACCGCCGGAACCGCGGTGTTGCTCGAACAACTTCCCCGCTCGATACACTCTGCCCTTCCACATCACGTTCCCCCTCTTATAAGAAAGTCGTGAGCGCCTCAAAAGATACGCAAACAGCGGCAGGCCGCAGATGGCTAGGAGAGTCCGATCCCACGAGAAGTGTGCTCGGAGAATCCGGCGAAGAAACAAGCCGTACAGGCCGGCGGTGACAATCCAGGCCAAAATGCCGAATGCCATTGCACCTTGAAATAGCGTTACGACCGTGAACGTGGCACCGCTAGCTATCAAGAGAAACTCTGTAGCGCGCAGGACCGCGAGCTTCCTTGCTGCCGGGAACAACAGGACTAGGTTCTTGGTCCATCCTTCGCGCAATTGGATGAAGCCGCGATACATCCGCGTGCGCACCGCGTCGGGGCCATATCGGAAGTGCAGCTTCCGTCCTGTTTGCTTGACGGCCCGAGCCAGCGCAACATCCTCAAGAAGGCTAGTAGCGACTGCAGCAAACCCACCCACTGCTTCATAAGCTTCCCGCGTGATCAGCAGGTACTGGCCATTAGCGGCAGCGACTGGCGATGCCGGATCACTCACCGCCGAAGCCTTGTAGGTGGATGCCAGCTCAGCGAAGATCACCGGCATCACTGCCTTTTCCCAAAACCCATGGACCTCTTGGCCGGGCGAATAGGAAAGCAACGCGGCTCCATTTCTCTTAGCCTCTGCCAGGCTCAAGGCCAACGAGCCCGGAAGGTGCACCGTGTCGGCATCGGTAAAAAGCAGCCACTCGCCCCGAGCCTCTCTTGCACCGGTGGACGCCGCGTTACTCTTCCCATTCCAATCCGCAGGAGGTGGGGGAGCATCGAGGACTCGCACGCCTGGAAATGACAAAGCGATTTCTCTGGTGCGGTCAGTCGAGCCGTCATCCACAACCAGCACCTCGAAATCCACGCCCTTCTGCCGGATCAGCGACTCCAGGCACATCCCGAGGCAAGCCTCTTCGTTGCGTGCCGGCACGATAACGGACACTTCAGGCTGCACAGTTTCTCGTCTCACCCCAGGCCGAATTCGTTATTATATCTGGGTGAGAAGGTTTCTTTCCCCGATCCCAATTCTTGTTCTTCTTCTGTTGGTTGGCTGTTATAGCGGCTCGCGTCCGCCTCGGATCGGCACCAGCGCGCCTGATTTCACAGTGCAGGACGCCGACCGCAGCATCTCCCTGAGCCAGCTGCATGGGCAAATTGTCGTGCTCAATTTTTGGGCGACCTGGTGCGCACCCTGCGTGGAAGAAATTCCGTCCTTGATCGGTATGAGCGAACGGATGAAGGCCAGGGGAGTAACGGTGGTAGGTGTCAGCATCGATGTTGATAGCGATGCCTATCACAGATTCTTGCGAGATCACGGGGTTACCTTCCTGACGGTCCGCGACCCCGACCAGAGAAGCAGCAGGCTCTACGGAACGTCAGGATGGCCCGAGACCTACATAATCGACCGCAACGGCGTAGTCCGCCGCAAATTCATCGGCCCCGTGGACTGGAATTCGCAGGAGGTAACGGAGTTCCTCACCAAGCTGTCCCAGAACCAAAAGTCTTAGGTCCTTTTCTCGCCGGTTTGGATCTCCCTTATAGCTGCCGATAATGCCCATCCTCACGCTGGTTGTTGCCTACCCCGTGTAAACGAGTTCGACTACGGTGCAGTCGTCGGTGAGAGGAGTTCCACCACAGAAATTTGCCACGGAATTCAAGATGTCTTCGTAGGAGGAACTCGTGCTGGCGACTTTCTCAAGCCTCTCGTTTTCGAAAAAATCGCCGCGTGCGTTTTCTGCCTCGGTAACGCCGTCGGTCACGATAAGCAGACGATCGCCGGGCTGAAGACGGCAACTTCCGCTTTCATAAGTGGCTTCTGCCAGCAAGCCTACGGGTAAATTGCCATTGCCCGGGCGCGTGACCTGGTGATTGGAAATTAGCAGCGGCGGTACGTGTCCGCAGTTAACGTATTCCAGTTCCCCATCAGAGCTGATTCGCGCAATGACCACCGTGGCGTACTTCTCGCCGAGGTGTTTTTGGGTAAAGAAGAGATTCACTGCGGCCACAATCTCTGCCAAAGGCATGCGGGCCACCAGGTGGGAATAGATCATTCCCTGGAGCGTGTTGGCGAGCAGAGCGGCAGACACTCCTTTGCCGCACACGTCGGCGACGGCGACGGCGAAATGATTTTCCGTGCTCACGGCGTCGAAGAAATCCCCGCCAATCTCTTTGCAAGGCAGATTGCGGCCGTTCACGCGGGCGAAGGGCACTTCAGGGATGTGGACCTCCATCAGGCGCTGTTGCATGGCCGAGGCGATGGCCAGCTCCTGTTGGTAGCGGCGGGCGGCTTCCTCGGCCTGCACCAGGCGGGCATTCTCAACTAAGGAAGCAGCTTCGGTGGCGACCGCCCGCAAGATGTCGTGGCTGACACTGGAGATATCGCGCGAGGCGAAGCGAGAGTCGACATACAGGGCGCCCATGATCTCGCTACCCGTGGACGGCGCCGGTTCGGCTGTAACCGGTCCCCGTCGGGTTTGGATCTGCGGTTTTCGCAGAGGAATACAGATGACGGTGCGCAAATCGTAGGCCATGATGCTGCGGCGTGCGGCCAGATCCAGCGACTGGCTGGTGTCGGTGACTAGGTACTCGGAGGCGGAATTGACAGCCTCTTCGAGGATGGAATGGGAAATAGTCTTGTCGTCAAGGAGCGGCTCGCCTTTCGAGTTGCGACCGGCGGCCAGGCGCAGGGTTCCATCTTCCGACTTGAGAAACACGTAACCACGCTCCGCGCGAGTTAGTTTCAGGGTGGTCTCGACCAGAGTGACCAGGATTTCATCCAGCACGCCAGTGGTGTTCAGTTTGCGCGCTGCTTCCAGAAACATAGTCAGCTTTTCCAGATCGGTAGTGTCCGTAGAGATCTGCAGACCCGAGATCTGGCTGAGGAACTCGCGGGCGGTATTGGAGGCCGGGTGTTGCGGATGGAAGACCACGTAGGCTCCATCGCGGACGCCAAACTCCAGCCGGTCGTTACGCTGCAGCTTCTGCCGCTGGACCCGTTCGCCATTGACGAAAGTGCCGTGTTTGCTGCTTTCATCGATGACGAAGAAAATGCCATCTTCCGAAATGATTCTGGCGTGATCGCGCGAGACCCGCGGATCAGCGATGACTAGGTCTTTGTCCACCTTTCGTCCCACGGTGAAAGGGCTGTGTTTGAGCGGGATGGTGCGCTGCTCGTCTCCCTGTACCAGGACCAGGCTCGGAAATACGCCGGAGCCGGACTCGGAGCTGAGGTTCGAAGTGGATGCGAAGGCCATGCGGAACTAATGCTGCTCCTGACAGCAAGGCAGGCGCAGGAGCTTTGGGCGGTGGGGAGTCAGCTACACAGGCCCGCCCGGTATCGCGCGTATTTGACGGGTATACCCGACGTCAGTGAAAAGCGGCGCGTGCCTTTTGCTCGTTATCGTAAACCTCAAACACAGTGACGAGCTTGGTAATCTGCAGGACATCACGTACACGTTGGCCCAGGCCAGCGAGTTTGATGTCGGCTCCTGCGCTGCGCGCTGATGAGTATACGCCAACCAGGGTGCCCAGGCCGCCACTATCGATGTAACTAACTTCGGAAAGGTCGAGAACGATCTTCTTGCTGCTATTCAGGATTTTTTTCAATTCCGACCGAAGCGCGGAGGCCTCATCCCCGAAGACAATCCGGCCGGCGCAAGAGACGACAGCTACGCCCTCGGTTGTTCTCGTGTCTATCTTCAGATTCATGTCGTCCTCCGTGAGACAGGGTGCAGAAGAGTAACCCGTGAGCTTGTATCATTGCAACACTCGCTCAAGCCGAGTTCAAGCCGAGACGGACTCATTCGCGAGCGGACGTTTTGCCGAAACCGCCGAGACTGCGAGCAGCCCCAGCACTGCCACAGGAACCGCTAAGCCGGGGTACAGGGGCACGGCCCAGGTCTTCAGAACGAGTTCACGGGACAGCACCAGCAGCGCAAGGTCGGCCAGTACAGCCGTAACCCAGGACCACAGAATGGCTGCACCGGTGACCACGACAAAAAAACGAGCCATCCTTCCCTTCCCCCACAGCTCAGGGAGTGAGCGGACAACCAGCATGAACGCAGGCAGCAGGAGCAGTTGGTTATAGAGCGCAAAGGTCGGGATGACGACGATGGTGACAGCCAGCACGAGCGCCGATGACCTCGCAAAGGCAGGGCTGTCCGCTGGTTCTCGACGGACACGCCAGCATAAAACGGCGAGCGCGATCACGAGAATGACTGCGATTGGTTTGCCGAGGGCAGCACTCAATCCCACGTCGAGTATGGACTTCCCTCCTCCGGTGTACTGCCAGTAATCAGCTGCAGCAGCGCGGAAGCGACCGATCCAGCCGGGAAGCAGGATTTCCGAACCTGCCAGCAAAATTGCCATCGTCACAACAAAGCTTACGACCAACCGCTTTCGTGAGCCCCAGTCGGCAATCGCCCAGAGCAGCAGCCAGGCTGCAAGAATCGCCGTCATCTGTGGTTTGATCGTCGCCACAGCAAGAAGAACGCCCGCAATTGTCAGCGCGCCGCTCGCGACAGCAGCCGCGCAGGCGGCGAGTAGTGCGCAAACCAGCAGGCTCAACTGCTGCAACTTGAGACCCTGGATGGCTGGGAAACAGCCCAGGGTCACTACTATCCAGGTCGCCGTAACGAGGAGAGGAGGCCGCCATCGCAGCGCGCGCAACCAGAACAGGACAGATGCTCCGGTGAGAATCACGAGAAGCCAACGGAAGCCGCTCTGCACTTCCCGGAAAGGCAAGCACACAGTGGGAGCGAGCAGGAACACCACATAGACTGGGTATGCGAAACCTTGTTGGTCTTTGGGGTCATTAGGGCGGGTAGCATCGACGAGCCTTCCGTAGTATCCGACTTGAATTTCGCGAGTGATTTCGCGGCTGTAAGGATCGCGCCCCTGCAGCAACAACTCGCGCGCACCCAGCCAACGCGGATACAAGTCGGATAAATTGCCTCGGGGACGGTCCATTGCTGCTGCTTCGACTATCTGGTGGGGGATGAGAATGTTATCTGTGAAGAACCAAGCCGACAGAGCGGCGAGCGTGGCGATCAGCAGTCCGACCTTGTTCTGCCGCAAACTAATTGGCGGACGATGAATCAAAGTTCTCCAATATCATCGGAACGTTCCGGCCTCCCGCGCGCCGGAACGCGCACTGGATACGATCTTACAAGCACTCGCCAGCGCACTTAGCAGAAACCGTACTGCGCGAAATCTCTCGGACAAGCGCCCATGCCCATCCGAGGAGGAGCAACGCCATTGCATAGGACCCTTCCCAGTGATGGACCCAAAACACCATATACAGTGGCGTGAAGCTCAGGAGTGCCGCGGGGGCAAGTAATTCGATCCGGTGACCGGTTCGCAAGCTGGGCGTACCTAGCACGTAGTTCCAGACTAAGATGACCGCCAGCGCAAGCAGCGTGAAATCATAGAATAGTGTGTGGTAGCTGAGCAGGACAGTCGCCACCAACATCAACGAAAACCGCAGGTCGAAGATACGGGGTTTAGAGATAGGGGTTCGCCAACATGCGACAACCAGAAACACGATTATGGCAGAAAGTAGGACGACTACGAGTGGGACCGTTGGAGTGCCGGACCAGTGAGAAAGTATTCCTTCGGCGAGCCCACGTAGATTGGGATTGGCCCGTGCGGCCAGGATAAGGGGTCCTAAATGGTGCTCCAGGCTCCAGATGTGAGCAGGATAGCTAATCATGCCACGCCACCCGACGACCAGTGCTGAAACCGACGCGAGCCCCAGCGCACTGGTCATAAAACCCGCCACCAGCCTCCATTTTCTGAGTAGCGCCATGAAGAAAAGAAAAGGCACGACGAGGTGTATGCGGAATAGCCCCAGCCCCAACCAGCAACCGGCACGAAACAACGCATCTTTCTTCAACGCTACGAATACTGCGGCGTAGAGCAACAGCAACAGGATCACATCCTGTCCTTCGAGGAGAGTGTTGAATACTGGGAAGTATCCCAGCAGGAACAAGCTTGGCAATAACGGTGAATAGCGGTGGAGAGCCCCGAGATCCGCTCTGAGGACAAAACAAAACAGGAGAAGAACTGAGAGGTTGATCAGGTTCCAAACTACGTAAGCAGCAGTAAAAGGGAGCAGGCTCAGTGGCACAAAGATCAACGCCTCGAATGGTGCATGCATGAATGGCACAGCTGCTCTGCGGTGGTTTCTCAGCCCAAGGGCAACCTCACGCTGAACTTGCCATTCGGCGGTTTCGTCGTAGAGCTTATTGGCCATCCCTTGCCGGACCATTTTCCCTGCAGAGTAAAAGATCGTGAAGTCTGGATAACCAGCAGTAACGCTATCCCAGGTCTTCACTCCCAGTGCGATGTGAATTGCAGTCATGCCGCAGAGGACCATGAGGACAAGCATTTTGGCGCCTTTGGCAGTCATAAAAACTGAGCCTTTCTTTGCTTCGGCGGTTTAGGCGGCTTAGGCTTAATCGGCTGCATCGACTGTAAAATAGCAGTTTCTCCATTAAACTGGTGGCACCCTGAGATGGTGCAAGTTCTAGAACTGCCAAAGCCCTAGTCTTGGATCGGACAACGCGCAGTTTTGTCTGAAATCCGACACAGCGAGGACAGAGCGGAGAACGTGCCAAAAAAAAATGACCTCATCAGGCATTCGTCCAGGGGTTCGGGATGACTCGAATAAAAACTCCGCCGCAGCGGGAGAACTCTTTATCCAGAGCCATCGTGAGTGCAATCTAGCATCCAACGGGGTGCATCTTTCATCCCTTCTTTCTGTCGGTTTATACCTCGTCAATCGCAGACCTCGCCCAGTTCAGATCATTGCTAGGAACGAATCACGGAGCTGCTTGTCATCACAGTGCTGGTATATCCTTGATTTTGGACTAACTTGTCGACATATAAGCACGGTGAAGCACGGTATCGGCATTAGGTCGAGCCCTTGATGATTGCGCTCCGGACCTTCGCCGCTTCTGGGAGGCTGTCGGAAGAGGTGAAATGCGGGTTTGGCCGCCGCTGATGCACAAGGCGTGCTGCTGGTGCGCGTTCCGAATCGGAATAACTCCTGCTGATGGTCCTTACCTTTGCCGCCCTGCACGTCCTGCGCACCGCATGCCGACTTGATGAGACAGAGAGAAGAAATTTTCCGGCAGCAGAGTCCTCGTTCCTGGCAACCCGACAGGGTCCAGCACCGCTCCTCAATTTGCTGATTTTTCTACGGCAGTTTTGGCCAGATGTTTGCTTCCGAAAAGGCACAATACAGCCTGAACACGATGGCCTAGGCTGAGGCTTGACCGATCCATCGTCGCTAGAATCAATCAGTTGTTTGCCGTAAATGACGAAGAGCGGGAGCAGAATCTGAGTCTGGAGCGCGTTCACCGCTCACGTCAACAGCAAGGTCCTGAGCTCCCGGAGAAAATCACGGCACCCGAATCTTTCCGCCATTGTTAATCGGAGGGAGTTCTGCAGTCGCTGCAGTCGGCGCAAAGTCCGCCGGTGAAGTTCGCTGTGCTATAGTGCCAGTCTGGGGCGGATATGGCCAGCTTTTTCCTTGAACTATGGAGAGACGATCTGCGCCAGGACACTGCCGAGTATGCAGTAAATGCTGGCGGTTATTCTGGTAATCGTGGTTGGCACTGTTCGACTGATTGGCACTAAAGCCAACACTGTATTCTCCAACGTAGCGAGTTCGATTCAGTAGAGTGGCCGCCACCGCGTAGGCCCCAAAACACCTCCGGTGTGGCACACATTTTTGCGTTCTCGCTCAAACGGGCGAAGCCAAGGCAATGAGACTTGCGCCTACCTTGCCATCGCTTCCGACGTCGCAAGTCTCAGAACTGCTAATGCTTAGCATTGGATCGGAGACGGCGCCTGGGGAGTGCAGTATTGTGTGATTCAGGGCTCCGCTGGGCAGCAATTCGCGTTAATATGTACGGAGTGTCTGGTGCTTCGTCGTTTCCATTCAAGGTATTGATTCATAGAGTGCAGTCGGGGTGGCGCGACAGCGTGCACGGCGATGGTCTGTTCCGGGCAGCCTGGAGCGTAGCTAAGCACCCTGGAGTCTCGGTTAAGGTTATTCTCCTCGCTAGCCCGGCCGACTCAATAGGTTTGGCCCTGAGGCGAGCGGGTCTGATATCATTCGCGTCAATCATCCAGAAACACTGGACCAAAAAATGCTTGTTCCTCACGTGCGCTGAGGAGAGAGTTGGTATGACCGGCGATCTCCTACAGTCTCGCTGGTCGACCATTCGATTTTGGAATTCCCTGACGAGGAGCCGCCATGAATCGCAGTAGACTTCTGCTGATAGGCCTCGTAGCGGTCGCACTGGGAGGCCTGTTGAGCTTCAGCGTCTATCGCACACTGCAGGCGAGGACGGCAAGCCCCCGGCAGGTTGGCGTGGACGTCGTCGTCGCTGCCACTGACATCCAGGTCGGGGCGAAAATTGAAGATCGCGATGTAAAGATCGTGAAGCTTCCCGCGGAGGACTTGCCGGCCAATGTCTTCCGCGGGAAGACGCACGTGGTGGGACGCGGTGTCGTGCTGCCTGTCTCCAAGGGCGAATTCATATTGCCTAATAAGTTGGCGGCGGAAAATGCTGGCTCCGGCATGCCCGCGCTCATTCCGCCGGGGATGCGGGCGGTTTCCGTGCGGGTGAATGAAGTGGTGTCGGTTGCCGGTTTTGTGATGCCCGGCACGCGCGTTGATGTGCTCCTTACTGGGAATCCTCTGGGCAGCAGCGAATCCCAAACTACCACTGTGCTGGAGAACATCGCCGTGCTGGCTGCGGGTCAGAAGCTGGAACGTAACACTGCCGGGGAACCGCAAACTGTGCCGGTAATCACCTTGCTGGTCTCGCCGGAAGATGCCCAAAAACTGACCTTGGCGAGCCAGGAAGGAAAGATTCAACTGGCGCTGCGCAATCCGCTCGACACCATCCAACAAAGACTCCCGTCCGTGCGCAACACCAATCTCTACACAGGCCTAGCCCCCGCTCCTACGCCCGCCGTCATGAAAGCGCCGAAGATCAGACGTGCGCCAACGAACCAACCGCCGCCTGCGCCACCGGTTTACAGCATTGAAGTAATTCGCGGGCCTAAGAAAGACACCGTTAAGTTCGACCACTGATCCCCGTTAAGTTCAGCAGGAAAGAAAAAGAATTGTGCGGAGAGAGATGAAGATGATGGTTGGCGGGAAGGTTCTTAGGGCAGGTCTACTCCTACTAGCGACGGCCGGATTGGCGCAGAACCAGGGCAACCCGCCACAGGCTGTTCCCCCTGCCTCGCCGCAAGGTGCTGAGCCGGTTAACAACCCGCCCGCCGTGCCGTCTGCTCCTCAGAACGAGACAACACCTTCTTCTGCCACGGTATCGCCGCAAAGAGAACCGACGGGCGCCGCGCCCTTGCGCGTGATGGTCGGCAAGTCGCTCTTGATCAACGTCACTGAGCGTCTGAAGCGCGTGTCGGTAACGGATGACGCCGTCGCGGACGCAATGGTCGTTACCCCAACCCAGATTCTGGTTCATGGCCGTGCGCCGGGTGAGGTTTCCCTTCTGATCTGGGATCTAGCGGAGCGTTCGCGGAGCTTTGACCTGCGGGTCGACGTCGATATCACTGCCGCAGCCGAGGAAGAACACCGGGTTTTCCCGGACGAACAGATCAATGTCTCGCCGTCCCGGAATGCGATCGTCCTTTCGGGCCATGTTTCCACCGAGGATGTGGCCAAGCGCGCGGGCATGATCGCCGAGGCGTATTCCAGCAAAGTTGTCAACGTTTTGACGTTTGGCCCGGTAGGCGCACAGGAAGTGCTGCTGGAGGTTAAGTTTGCGGAAGTTGATCGCTCGGCCCTGACGGAGCTGGGCGCCAACTTGTTCAGCACCGGCATCACCAACACGATTGGCAGCACTACGACCGGCCAATTCTCTGGCCCTAAGTTTGGAAACCTAACCGACACGTCCCCCTCGCCCGGTGCACCCATTACGAGTAGTGTCTCAATCAGCGACATGCTGAATGTCTTTCTCTTTCGTCCCGACACTCACGTAGGCGCCGTGATCAAAGCCTTGCAGACCAAGAACCTGCTGCAGATTCTGGCAGAGCCGAACCTGATCGCAGTCAACGGCAAAGAGGCGAGCTTCCTGGCGGGTGGCGAATTCCCCTTTCCCATAGTCCAGCCGGGACAAGGTTTCACGGCGGTCACCATCTCCTTCAAGGAATTCGGCGTCCGGCTGAAATTTACTCCGGTTATCACGCCCAACGGCAACATTCATTTGCGGGTGGTACCGGAGGTGAGCACGCTGGATTTTGCTAATGGGCTTACGATTCAGGGCTTAACCGTACCGGCATTGAGCACCCGGCGGGCGGATACGGAATTTGAATTGCAAGACGGTCAAAGCTTCGTGATAGCAGGCTTAATGGATAACCGCGTGACCAACGTGGTGAATAAGATTCCGGGATTGGGTGACATTCCGATCCTGGGCAACTTTTTCAAGAGCACTAGCAAGCGCAAGAGCAATGCGGAATTAATGGTGCTCTGTACGGCGCGGCGGGTTTCACCCAGCAGCGCGCCGCCACCGGGTCCCAAGAACCCGGAACCGCTCCTGGATAACGGTAAGTTCGACGAGAAGAAGCCGTCAGGCAAGTAAGTCGATAGTCCGGAGGGGACCGGGCCCGCGAAATGAGGGTTCTTTCCTCGCCAGAGTAGGTTATCTTAGAAGCTTGAAGATTCTAGTGCGGTCATGCCCGAACTCTCGGTAGTCATAGTCGCGCCGGACAGCGAACAGCGGGCTGTCCTGCAGGTGCTCGTTGACGGCACGAGCGTGGCGCGAACGGTCCATACGTGCGCCAGCTTCCCCGTGGCCACAGCCGATCCGGTGGTGCGCCGGGTGCAGTCGGCAAACGCCGACGTCGTGCTGGTGGATATTCCTTCGGATAACTCTGCTTTAGCGCTGCGGGCTATCGAATTACTGCATCAGGAAATGCCGGAATGCGCGCTGTTCGCCATCGGCAGCATGCAGCAACCACAAGTGATTGTGAACGCCATGCGGGCCGGGGCGCGCGAGTTCATCGAACGTCCGACGACTACCACCGATCTCCTGGAAGCCTTCGTGCGGTTGACCACTGCCCAACGCAAGAGCCGCCGGGAAGGTTCGCGGGGCAAGGTCTTTACCGTGGTCAACGCGAAAGGCGGAAGTGGGGCGACAACCGTTGCCGTCAATCTGGCGCTAGCCTTACAAGCTGCCCACAGCAACGTGGCCCTGATCGATTTGGCACCTCTGGGCCATGCGGCTCTCCACCTCAATTTGAAGCCCCTCTTCACTGTGGCAGATGCCATCCGCAACCTGCACCGTCTGGACAGTTCGCTGCTCGAAAGCTTCATGACGCGGCAGACCGGCGGCTTGCAGCTGCTGGCGGGCACCAACATCCCGGCGACAGTAGAACCCTCGACTGCTGAGTTTGCCCGCCTTTTCGACATGTTGGTCAACCACTATCATTACGTTGTGGTGGACACGTCGAGCCGCTTGGATGGGGCGACCCGCCTGGTATGCAACCTCTCCGAGACAGTGCTACTGGTAGGCCATACCGATGTAGCATCGCTGTGGAGCGCGGCGCGGGTGCTGCAATACCTTGGCGAAACCGGTGGTCGCGAGCGAGTCCGGCTGGTGCTCAACCGCTTTCGCAAGATTCCCGGATTCACCGAGGCGGATGCCGAAGCGGCCGCCGGAGCGAAGTTATTGTGGAAGATTCCCAACCACTATTTCGCCGTTTCCTCCGCGATCGATCGGGGCATCCCGTTGATGTCGCAGAACCACACCGAAATTGCGCGTTCCTTCACGGCCCTCGCTAGCCTCCTCACCGAGCACGACGAGGAAGCAAAACGAACTGCCTGGTCGCTGTTTAAGACGGTATAAGGATATTCATGGGCAACTTGCAGACCTTCGAACGGAGCGAGTACCAGCAGGTTAAGTCTGATCTGCATCGCAAGATTCTCGACCGTCTGAACCTGGAAAAACTGGGTAGAACGCCCGGCGAGGCGGCTCGCGAAGAAGTGCTTATTGTGATCCGCAATACCGTGAATAGCGAGGCGGTGCCGCTAAGCTTTGCGGAACGGGAGCGCCTAGCCCGGGAAATCCTGGATGAAATTTTCGGCCTCGGGCCATTGGAGCCGCTTCTCAAAGATCCGACCATCTCCGACATCCTGGTAAACCGCTTTAATCGCGTCTACATTGAGCGCAACGGCAAGCTGGAACTCACCGGCTTGAGTTTCAAAGATGATTCCCACCTGATGCAGATCATTGATCGCATCGTGTCCAAGGTGGGGCGGCGCGTGGACGAGTCATCGCCGATGGTGGATGCGCGTCTGGCGGACGGCTCTCGCGTGAACGCCATCATTCCCCCCTTGGCCATTGATGGTCCCTGCCTCTCGATTCGCCGGTTTGGGCGGGACCCTCTAACCGCCCGCAATATGATCGAGAACAAGACCCTGACCGAACCCATGCTGGAATTGTTGTCCTCCATGGTGAAGGGCAAGCTGAATATCTTGATTTCGGGCGGCACCGGCGCGGGTAAGACGACTTTGTTGAATGTACTCTCGGGATATATCCCTGCCACCGAGCGCATCGTTACCATTGAAGACGCCGCCGAATTGCAGATGAAGCAGGAACACGTGGTGCGCCTGGAAACACGCGCCCCCAACATTGAAGGCAAAGGTGCAGTGCGACAGCGGCAACTGGTGATCAACAGCTTGCGTATGCGTCCCGACCGCATCGTGGTGGGCGAGGTGCGCGCCGAAGAAGCATTCGACATGTTGCAGGCCATGAATACAGGCCACGAAGGTTCGCTGACCACGGTGCACGCCAACTCGCAACGTGACGCGCTGGCCCGTATCGAGAACATGTGCCTGATGGCGAATTTGAATATCCCGGAGCGGGCGATACGGCAGCAGATCTGCGCCGCGGTTCATGCCGTCGTGCAAATTGCGCGCATGTCGGACGGCACGCGAAAAGTGATTACCATCTCCGAGATCACCGGCATGGAAGGCGACGTGGTGCTGATGCAAGACATATTCGTCTTTGAGAGACGCGGCCTCGACGAGAGCGGCAAGGTCCGCGGTATGTTCAAGGCTTCCGGCATTCGCCCGCAGTTCGCTGATCGGCTGGCCACCTCCGGTTGCCGGCTGCGGCCCGCCATGTTCGAGTCAAAGATGGAGGTTTAGGGATACAGGATGTTAACCAGTATTGCCATTCTGATTTTCGTCGTGGTGACGCTGGCGGTGTTCATTGGCGGCTCGCTGCTGGATGAGCGCCGTTCCCGGGCCCGTCTGCTGCGCGATCGCCTCACTGCCGTGCAGAAGGCCGCCGAACGTGAGCCCGCTGAAGAATTGGCGATCCTGCGCGACGAAATGCTCAGCGAGATCCCCGCTCTGGATACCCTGCTGCGCAAGTCCGCCCGCGTTTCCTCGCTGCAGAAGCTACTTTCACAGGCCGATATCCAAATCCGCGCCGGTAACTTCCTGTTGCTTTCCGCCTTGAGCGCGACTGTCCTGGCGGTGGTGGTGATTCTCTGGAGCAAGATGCCGGTTCTGGGATGGTCGGGCGTTTTGCTCGGCTTTTTTCTGCCCTACGCGTACGCCGTTCACGCGCGCACAAAACGTTTCGACCGGTTTGAGGAACTTTTCCCGCAGGCCATTGACACACTGGCACGCGCCGTCCGTGCGGGTCACGCCTTTACCACCGCGCTGGAGTTGATTGCCAGCGAAGTTGCAGAGCCGGTTTCAGGGGAGTTCCGCAAGCTCTTCGAAGAGCAGAAGTTCGGCCTTCCTGTGCGCGATGCCCTGGTTAATTTGACGGAACGGATTCCGCTGGTCGACGTGAAGTTTTTCATTACCGCAGTAATGTTGCAGCGAGAGACCGGCGGCAACCTGGCCGAAATCCTTGATAATCTCTCCTATGTCATCCGTGAGCGGTTCAAGATTTTGCGCCAGGTCCGGGTGTATACCGCCCAAGGGCGGCTGACCATGGCGCTGCTGATGGGCCTTCCACCTCTGGTTATCGCTGTTATGCGGATCATGAATCCGAGTTTTGTTGAGCCATTGTTCTCCGACCCCATCGGGCATGCCCTGTTGGTGATCGGCATCACCCTGCAAACGATTGGCTACTTCGTCATTCGCAGGATTATTCAGATTCAGGTATAGAGCATGACCCTTGCCCTTGCCCTCGCCATCATTGTGTTCCTGACGATCACGATCGCAGTGTTCGCGTTTGCCTCCGCGGTGGCGACTCCATCCTCGATGCTGGGCGCGCGCCTCCGGTCACTGGGCTGGCAAAAACAGGCGGAAGCGGAGAAACCTCGGATCAAGCAGCGTATTCAAGAGGTGCTGGATCCTCTCAGCAAAGCCCTTCCCCTGTCTCCGTCGGAAGCCTCCAAAACCCGCGTGTTGCTGATGCAAGCCGGGTATCGCGAGCCACGCCACATAACCTACTACTTCGCCTCGCGCTTGATTGGCGCACTGTTGGGCCTTGCGGTGGCGGCGGTCGTAGCCGGGGGAACGGATTCATTCTTATCTTTCGTGATTGGAGGCATCGGGCTGGGATTCCTGCTTCCCCAGTTCGTCTTGAAGCAGAAAATCAAGGCTCGGCAGCGCCGCATTCGCTTGGGTTTGGCTGATGCGCTGGACCTTACGGTGATTTGCGTGGACGCGGGCTTGTCGCTGGAACAAGCATTGTCGCGGGTTGGCGAGGATTTGCACCACGCCCACCCCGATCTGAGCGGTGAGTTGCACCTGGTCAACCTTGAGATGCGTGCCGGTAAGCCACGCCCGGAAGCTCTACGGAATTTGGCGGAACGCACGGCAGTGGAAGATATCAAAGCTCTGGTAGGCGTTCTGATCCAGACTGATCGTTTCGGCACCAGCGTTACCCAGGCCCTGCGCGTGCACTCCGATTCTCTGCGCACGGAGCGGCGGCAGCGGGCAGAGGAGCAAGCGGCCAAAACTACGATTAAAATGGTTCCTGCACTGGTTGTGTTTGTCCTCCCCTCGCTGTTCTTCGTAACCCTGGGGCCGGCGGTGATCCAGTTACTTCGCATTTTGCTTCCCAGCCAGTGAAGTAGGTTTGCTGCAGCCATCGGATACAGGAGTTGTGATGCCTGCCTCGGCGACGAGAGCTTGTGCCTACAATCGGACTCGGCAAGCCTACCTGGCTACCGATCTGCAGGTTGCGGACACGCACTGGTCGCGGCTACGAGGATTGATGGGAACCGATGCCGCCCGTTTTCCCGCCGGGAAGGGGCTCTGGATTGTGCCCTGCCGCGGCGTCCACACCTTGGGGATGCGCTTTCCCATTGATGTGGTTTACTTGAATGGAGATCGAGTCATTGTGCACATCGAAGAGAACCTGCGGCCATGGCGCATGGCTGCGGTTCGACTGAACGCGGCTACCGTCTTGGAGTTGCCGTCGAGCATAGTGCGGAAGACAGGGACGAGCCTTGGTGACGAGATCGACATTGAATTCGGGAAGGACCAAGTAAGGGCATGAAGGAAGCAACCCAACCGGTCGTCGTCATGCCCGAACCACCACGGTTGCTGATCGAGTGGTCCTCGCCGTGGCAGGAGTTTCTCAGCGCCATTGGTCCCGCCCTGCACCGTTCTCCAAAACGGCTGGCAGGCGAAGCGCGCACCGGCACGATCCCTTTTCCGGGTATGGCGGCCGCGTGGGTCTTCGAGGCCGTATTGCTCGTGGCTGCCATCGTGCTGCCAGGCAAATTGGCGAGTCTCCAGCCCTATACTCCGCTGCCTCAACCCAAGTATGACGTCATTTATTTTTCCGGCGAAGAGCTTCCCCAAACCGAAGATGTGGGAGGGGCCAAGACTGGAAAATCAGGACGTGCGGGCGGCCATGAAGGTCATCACCGCACGCAGACCATCCGGGTGGCGCGCGGAGATTCGCTCACTGAAAAAGTTGTAGATGCACCCAAGGTTAACCTGCCCAAATCCGATTTTCCGGCGAACTTGCTGGCGATCCACCGGATTGCGGGACCGCCGCCAGATTCCGGTCTCCGCTCTTCCCTGCCGGCACTGCCTCAAGCCGTCCCCGTGCCGCCACCCCCGGATGTTTCTCGCGACAAGATTCCTACCACCATCAGCGTGAACAGCTCAGTCGTTGCCCCCCCGCCGCACGTCTCCCGGGACAAGCTGCAGGCACTAGCCGGAGTCAACAGCAACGTGGTGGCGCCTCCGCCCGACGTTTCACGCGACAAAATGCAGACCGCGGCAGCACTCAATAATTCGGCTGTTGCGCCCCCGCCGGAGGTCTCCCGGGAGAAGATGCAGGCATTCGTCGGAGTCAACAGCAACGTGGTGGCGCCTCCGCCAAGCGTGCAGCGCGACCTTGCAGGAGTGCGCGCCGCGCAGGCTCCGGCGGCGAGTGTCGTGCCTCCACCGGTATCGGCTCCAGTGAATACGACCTCGATAAGGTCGCGGCTGTCGTTACCTCAGTCCAGTGTGGTTCCCCCGCCTCCCAGCAGGATCACGCGCGAGGGTACTTCCATCTCGGGCACACAGGTGACGGACATCCAAAGGCAAGTCGTTCCACCGCCGGTGCAGGTGGGAGGCACCGTTGCCGGTCGCCAGGTATCCGGTGGTTTGGCACAGGCCAGCAATATCGTTCCGCCCCCGCCCACTCTGGGCAGAGGAAATTCTCTCGGGGAAGGTGGAAGAAGGACGACAGGTGAACCCATTGGCGCAACCGGCGTGGTTCCGCCTCCACCTACCGTGAGCGGCGGCAACTCTCTCACAGGCAGGGGCCGCGGTCATTCCGGGGGAGGGCTGGGCGGAGCGCTGGATGCGGGATCCATGGTTGCCCCTCCCAAAGGTGGCGGCGGCACAGGTGCCGACAAGGCGGGCGTGATCATCTCAAGCCAGCCGGGATCGCGCCCTGGCGTGCCGGGAAGCGGCGGCAGCGGCTCGTTAGCGATGTCCCCCGCCGGAGGAGCTAAACCAGGACTCGGCGGCTCCGGCGGAGGCGACGGCATTGGCCGGGGTAAGGGTCCGGGAAGCGGCTTGGACGGAGAAGGTTCCGGAGCTGGAAAGACCGGCACCGGACACGGTTCCGAATTGAATGCGAAAAGTGGAATTTCTCCGTTCCCCGGCCCCGGCGGCGCCGGCAAAGGCGCCAACGGCCCGGCGGCAGCTCCGGGCGTTTCGGTCTCCGGGGGAGGCACAATTACGCTGCCCAGCTTCGGCGGCTCCGCAGATCCGCCTGACTTGCCTGGCCACTCCGGCACAGCCTCGGCGCGCCGCGGGCTCGGCATTACAGTGGTCGCGACATCCCACTCGGGAGGTGCCTTCAATTTCTACGGCGCACTGCCGGGCGAAAATCGCACCACCTACTTCGAAACGTCCTTCGGGCCGGCTGCGCTGCAGTATGCTGACCCGAGTTCGGAGAAACACGCGTACGCCACAGACCTCTCCTCGCCCGAACCAATGCGATTTGATCTCCCCAGCGGTTTGACTCACTCGCGGTTAATCGTTGCTTGCGTGCTGGACCGTTCCGGCTTGCTGCGCAACATACACACTCTGGAGGCGGGCCCGGCAGAGGTGACTTCGAAAGTCCTGGCGGCGCTGTCCAACTGGAAGTTCCGCCCTGCCATGCGCGGAGACGAACCGGTTGAGGTGAACGCGATCCTGGGATTTAACATCGACACGCGCTAACAAACCCATCACGCCGGCATCCTGGGCGAAGCGAAGGATCTCTGCATTTCGCTGCCAGCCATCTAATGCTTATCATTCCGGCTTCAGCCCGGTGAGGAATCTGCTTTCGTGGCGCATACAAGAAAAGCAGATTCCTCGCTCTCTGCGTTTCGCGCTTGGAGTCCATCCTCACGTTCGTTCAAACACCCTGGCAACATCATCGCTGTAAGTTGCTTTCCATCCCGGCTCATGCTGCAGGGCATCTCCCAGCTTCGACTTTGCCGGGACCAGAACAAGTTTCACCCCTAATCTGCCCAGAACTTGGTTCCATCCTGGCTCAATATGCAAGACCTTCAAATAATCCCTCAGGTACGGTTCGCCGTAAAAATCGTGGCGGTCGTCGATGAAGACTGTCACCTGCGGATATAGGCGATAAATCAGGTAGCCGCCCCAGGAGTCTAGGGTAAAGACCGGCTCGCGAATGCCGCGTTGCTGGAGCACGTCTACAGCCCGCGCGGGAAAACGTTTAGCGTCGAAATGCGCGTCCATTACCGGCTTGCCAAAGAGCGTTCCTTGGTGGAAGCAGATTGTGGTGCTGAACAGCACAAGCAGGATTGGCCACAGGTGCCCGCGTAATCGCATCTCCAGGTTGTCCATTCGGCTGGGAAATGCTTGTAGCCGGGTTAATAGCGGCCATGACCCTATAGTGCCTCGAGAGAAAAGGGACGCGGCAATCATGGTGAGCAGCATGGCCGCGCCGGGGATGTTGCGCGCGGCGTAGAGTCCGGAAATTGCGCTGAAAAGGATCAGTAGCCATTCGACCCAGCGCAGCTTGGCTCGGGCGACGAAAATTCCGACCAGCGTTAGGACCACGAGCAGCAGAAAAAACTGCATTGGCAGGCCGCGGATGTTGGGTCTGCGGAATTCGTCAATGTGCTGCATGAGAAAGCGATTGGCAAGGTACTGGGAGACGTGCACGTGCAGCTTGTAGCCGTACGGATTGATCAAGCTGGCGATCGCGGACAACCCGAAAATCGCGCCGAGACGCCGCGCGTGCTGCGATGCTGTCTGCCGCTGTTCGGGATCCCGGCACCGGAGCAGCTTCAGGAGGTCGGCGACCAAGAAAATTCCCAGCAGAACCAAGCCCATCACAAAGCCACCGTGCAGGTTGGCCCAGAGCAGCATCAGGAGCGGCAGCCACCAGATCCCATAATCCCGAGGACCGTTTCGCCTATAGCTGGAGTCCGCTATCCAGAACCACACGACTGTGATCAACCAACTGACAACGTGCGGCCGGGCCAGGAAGTGAATGGAACATGCCACGATGCAGATCAGGAACAGCACCGCGGTGGCAATCACGCTCCCGCCCCGTAGCCGGGAGAAGCGAAAGACCAAGGCCAGCGTGAGGGCGATCACGAACGCGCTGAAAAGGACAACTCCGTTAAGCCCGACATGGCCATAAATCCACCCGACGCCAAGATCATAAAACCATTCCCATGCGTACCAGGGTTGCCCGCTCATGGTGGCGGAAAAAGAGTCGGCGCGAGGAATGGCATGGGTGGCGATGATGTTCTGCCCATCCCGGATGTGCCATCCGATATCGCCGTCCCAAAGCAGGCGTGGCGACAGCGCGCCATAGGCGAATGCAATCAGCAGCAGAATGAAAATTAGATCTGTGATCGAGGGCAGAAGAAACCAAGTGGGCTTTGCGATGATTTGGTCCGGAGTTGAGACAGGAGGTTGCAACCTGCAAGCGTAACAGAAGGCTTAGAGCGGATGCCGGGTCGTCGGGTCAGCCAGATCCAGACGCTGAAAAGACTCGCGGGCGAGGGCGCCCGCGCCACAGAGGTTTAATCGGCGGATTTTCCTACCAAAGCTGGCCGTGCCAACCGTTCTTCGCTCTGCGGTTTGCGCTTTCGCTTGGACTTCAACCAATCCTGGAAAGATTCCATGTAGATGTAGAAAACAGGGGTGATATAGAGGGTCAGCAGCTGTGAGAAAACCAGGCCGCCGACCACTGCCAGGCCCAAAGGACGTCGCGATTCAGCGCCAGCACCGAATCCCAGAGCTATCGGCAACGTGCCCATCAAGGCCGCCATGGTGGTCATCATGATGGGGCGGAAGCGAAGCAGGGCTCCCTGGTAAATGGCATCATGGGCGCTCTCGCCGGATTGACGCTGCTTCTCTAGGGCGACGTCGATCATCATGATGGCGTTCTTCTTCACGATCCCAACTAGCATGATGATGCCGACGAAGGCATACAAGCTTAAATCCACGTGGAAGAGCAGCAAGGTAAGCAGCGCGCCAAAACCAGCCGAGGGCAAGCCGGAAAGAATGGTGATCGGGTGAATGAAGCTCTCGTACAAGACTCCCAGCACGATATAGATCACCAGAATCGCCATGAACAGCAACAGGCCCAGGCCGGTCACTGAGGATTGGAACGCCTGCGCGGTACCCTGGAAGCTGGTGCTGATGGTGGCAGGCAGCATCTGCTGCGCTTCCCTGCCCACCGCGTCGACCGCGTCGCCCAGCGATACACCGGGGCGCAGGTTAAACGAAATGGTGACCGCCGGCAGCTGACCGAGGTGGTTAATGCTGAGCGGACCGACGTTGTATGTCAGCTTAGCAACCGTGTTCAGAGGCACGAGCTGACCACTGGAAGAATGCACATACAACAAAGACAGCAACGACGGCTCTGACTGGTACTGATCTTGGGTCTCAGTAATGACACGATAAGCATTGTTCGGCGCATAAATGGTCGAAACCTGGCGCTGGCTGTAGGCGGTGTTGAGCGCGTCCTCAATCTGGCTGGCCGTAATTCCCAGAGCCGAGGCCTTGTCCCGATCAATCTGCACATTCACCTGTGGGTTCTTGATCTGCAGATCGCTGGTCACATCCTGGAGCAGCTTGCGGAGTTGTGGATCGTTGCGCAGTTTCGTTTCAAACTTGGGGGCGTACTGGTACAACTCGTCAGTATCAGGGTCCTGGAGGGTGAATTGATACTGGCTCTTGGTGAGATTGCCGCCGATACGTATCGGTGGCAGAACCTGCGGATAGGCATTGATGCCGGGCACTTGCGACACGATGGGACGCAACTCCTGCACCAGTTCCATCGCCGACTTCCGTTCCTTGCGGGGAGTAAGCCGCATAAAAATGCGCCCCGAATTTCCGCCTGCGGCCGTTGACATAAAAGAATTGACCCAGGGCTGCTTCATGACAATCTCGTTCAGCGCCTTCTGGTGCTGCACCATGCTGTCGAACGAGATGCCTTGCACTCCCTCCGTGAACATGAAGATTTGCCCAGTATCCTCGTCGGGCAGAAAGCCCTTGGGCGTAATCATGAACAGGTACACGGTGGCGACCAACACCACGGCTGAGACCAGCATGGTGGTCGCCCGGTACCTGAGCGTAACCTGCAGCGTCCGGTCGTAGACGCGCAACATAGCATCGAAGAAACGCTCGGAAATCGCATAGACCCGGCCATGGCGCTCCTCGCGGGCTGCGCGCAGAAATCGGCTGCACAGCATAGGAGTCAAGCTTAACGAGACCAAGCCGGAAACCAGAATCGCCGAGGTAATGGTCACGGCAAATTCGTGCAGCAAACGGCCCAGAATCCCCCCCATGAACAAGACGGGGATGAAGACCGCAGCCAGCGACAAAGTCATCGAAATGATGGTGAAGCCGATTTCCTTGGCGCCGCGGAATGCCGCTTCCATCGGGCGCTCTCCCATTTCCATGTGGCGCACGATGTTTTCCAGCATGACGATGGCATCATCCACGACGAAGCCTACCGAGAGCGTCAGCGCCATCAGCGACAAGTTATCGAGCGAGTAGCCCAGCAGGTACATCAAGGCAAACGTGCCAACAATGGACATGGGCAGGGCGAGGCTGGGAATGGCCGTCGCAGAGAGATTGCGCAAGAAAAGAAAGATGACCAGGATCACCAGGACCAGCGCCAAAAACAGGGTGAACTTGACGTCGTTGACCGAGTCGCGAATGGAGACTGATCGGTCATACAAAATGGCCATATTCACTGAGGGGGGCATCTGCTGGCGGAAGGTGGGCAGGAGCTTCTTAATCGAGTCCACTACTTCTACGGTGTTGGTGCCGGGCTGACGCTGGATCGCCAGCACGATGGCGCGCCGGATTCCACCTTCTTTGTCGTAGTACCAGCTCGCGGTCTTGTCGACTTCCACGCCGTCAACGACCTGGCCGATATCCTTCAAGCGAACCGGGGCGCCGTTGCGATAGGCGACAACCAGCGGCGCGTAGTCCGCAGCCTTCTCCAGTTGCCCGTTGGCCTGCACCACGTAGGCCTGATGCTTTCCATACAGCGTTCCGGTAGGCTGGTTGACATTTCCATTCGCTATGGCGCTGGCCACGTCATCCATTCCAATTTGGCGGCTGGCCATCTCCTTGGGATCCAACTTTACGTGGACAGCGTATTTTTGCGCCCCGTAAACGCTCACTTGGGCCACACCATTGATCATCGAGACCCGCTGCGCGATCAGGGTCTCGGCGTATTCATCCACGTCAGAGAGGCGCAAAGTCGGTGAACTCAACGAGACATACAGAATGGGCTGATCCGCCGGGTTCACCTTTTGATAGGAGGGCGGATACGGCATACTCTGCGGCAGGTCCCGTCCTGCCTTAGCGATCATGGACTGCACGTCCTGGGCAGCAGCATCGAGGCTGCGGCTCAGGCTGAACTGGAGAGTGATCTGAGTAAAGCCTTGTGTGCTGGTCGACGTCATGGAGTCCACGCCGGCAATGGTGGAGAACTGCTTTTCCAACGGCATGGCCACGGCGGACGCCATGGTCTCGGGAGTCGCACCGGGCAGGCTGGCAGACACCAGGATGGTCGGGAAATCCACGTTGGGCAGGTCGCTCACCGGCAACATCCGGTAGCCCATCACGCCGAACAAAAGGATGGCAATCATGACCAGGGTGGTCATGACCGGCCGTTTTATGAACAGCTCTGCCACGCTCATGAGCGCGCTTCCTGAGTCCGGATTACTTGTGCGGAAGGCGAATTCTTATATTCGCCATTAGTCGGCCCTGGTTGCGGGGCCAGTGCTTCCTTGATCTGAACTCGGGATCCCGGCACCAGACGCAATTGCCCGTCGGTCACGACCCGCTCTCCAGGTCCCAGTCCCTTATCGATCACCGACTGGCCCTTAGTGGTGCGGTTCACAGCTACCGGCCGGGTTTCCACGGTCATGTCCGGCTTGATCACAAAAACGTATTGACCCTGCTGGCCGGTGTTGACGGCTTGCGAAGGCACGACAATGGCATTGGGCTGAGTGTGCAGCGTGAGCACGACATCAACAAACTGGCCAGGCCAGAGTCGCCGGTCGGTGTTGGCAAACTCTCCCTTCAGCTTGATGGTGCCTGTGGTGGGATCGACAGTGTTGTCAATGAAACTGAGTTTGCCCGTCGCCGGCTTGGAGTCGTTGGGAATGGAAACTTGTACGGACAGCTTGCCGTTCGCGGCGAATCTCTTGATCTCTGCCAGGTATTGCTCGGGCACGGTGAACGCAACCCGGATGGGTTGGATCTGGTTGATATTCACCAGCGGCACGTCATTGGCCTTAATCATGTTTCCCTGATGAATCAGGAGGCTGCCGACCCGGCCATTGATTGGCGAGTCGATGGAACAATAGATCAACTGCACGCGCGCGTTTTCTACCGCCGCCTTGTCGGCTTCGACCGCGGCATCGAGCGCATCAGCGCTGGACTGCATCTGGTCGTATTGTTCCTTGGCTACGACGCCGTCCTTCATTAGGACGGCATACCGTCTGGCCTGCACGCGAGCCATTTCAGCCTGGGCTTGGTCCTTGGCCAGCGTGCTTTGAGCTTGTTTCAAGACCGCTTCAAAAGGACGCTTGTCCAGCGTAAAAATCAGTTCGCCCTTCTTGACCTCCTGGCCTTCGCGGAAGAAAACGCCAGTGAGTTCTCCCGTAATCTGAGTTTTCACAGCCACAGTGGAGTAGGACTCGACCGAACCGATGGCCTGAACCTGAACCGGGACGTCCTTTTCCTCTACGGTGGCTGCCAACACCGGGACAACCGGCGTGCCGGGGGCGGCTGGGCCCGCCGCCTTGGTACCTGAGCAGGCGGTTAGAAAGAGGCCGCCTGGCAAGCCCAGACATAGCGTCAGACCCGCGGCCAAACGCCGGGCTAAAAGACTATGAGTTCTGCGTGACACTGCCGTGCTCCTGAGTTGCGCGATGATTGCCATCATTAGACCTGCGGGTCCGTAGCCCGGATACAGTCTTGGGCCGCTGGGGCGGCTGCAACATCCCCTGCAGCCAGATATCAACCAGTGTCTTACTTACCTGTTCGACGGAAAATTCCTGAAAACGTTTGCCACCGAAAAGCTCTTGTACCCACGAGTGATAGATCACCATTCCCAGGAAGCCGCGGGCTGCCAGCAGAGGATCGACCTCCCGGAAGGTACCTTCGCCGACGCGCCGCCGAATGTATTCCGCCAAGACGTCGTAATAGCCGGCAATGTGATTGCGAAAGAAACGCTGCGAGAGGCGATGGTTCTCCAAGGCACTGTAGAGCAAAAGCCGTGACAGGGTTTGGTCTTTGGAACGACGCTCCAGGATCTCGGCGGCCAGACCGGCCAGGATCTCGGCATCGGTACCCCCGGCGTTGAGCCTCTCCCGCATCCGGTCCCGGGGAGATGCGCCGGTAATCTTGCCTTGTATCACGGCCCAGTAGAGGCTTTCCTTCGACGGGAAATGCCGGAAGATCAGCGCCTCAGTAACTCCGGCATGCTCGGCAATTTGCTTGGTAGTGGTCCCCTGGAACCCTTGGCGAGCGAACAAACGCGTGGCGACCGAGAGGATCTGCTCCCGTCGCCCTGCGGCTGTGAATCTGAGTTGGGCAGTGGTCATGCCGGTAAGGAAATACTAAGTAAGTAGACACTTACTTATGGAGCTTTGTCAACACGTGGTTGGGCGGTAAACCCGGAGTATTCAACTGGCGGGGTGCCCCAGGCTTGCGCGCCTTTCGCAAACCTGGGAATCCGGCACACCACGCGCATCAGTGTTCCAACGGCGGGTTGGCAAAGGTGACGCCCAACTGGTCGAAGAGGAAGCTCCAATTGAAAGCCTCCATGGCAATCCGCTGGTCCTGACCGGCGCCAATGCCGCCGTGTCCGGCGTCCGAAAAACTGAGGAGAAGGACCGGCTTTCCCGAAGCCGTCGCCGCTTGCAATCGGGCCGCAAACTTGCGGGAGTGCCAGGGATCAACGCGCAAATCGTTTTCTCCCACCGTCAACAACACCGCCGGATATTTCTTTCCATCCATGACGTGGTGGTACGGTGAATAGGCAAACAGCGCGCGGAACTGCTCGGGATCTCTCACCGAGCCGTACTCGGTGACGTTGAACTGCCCGTTCTGAGTGGTTTCAAAACGCAGCATGTCGTAGAGGCCGGCGACCGAGACCACGGCGCGAAACAGATCCGGCCGCTGAGTCAGGACCGCGCCCATCAGCAGGCCGCCATTGCTGCCGCCTTCGATTCCCAGTTTCTGGGGATTCGTGTATTTCGCCTGGATGAGGTGCTCGGCCGCTGCAATGAAATCGTCGAATACATGCTGCTTGTTGGTCAGCATTCCGGCCTTATGCCACTCTTCGCCGAACTCGCCGCCGCCACGCAGGTTGGCGATCGCGTACACGCCGCCTGCATCCAGCAACATGCGCAGAGATGGGTCGAACCAGGGAGTCAAGCTGATGCCAAATCCGCCGTATCCGGTCAGTATCGTCGGATGGCTGCCATCGAGCTGAATTCCCTTTTTGCGGATGATGTTGATGGGGACTTTGGTTCCGTCCTGGGAGACGCCGAATTCGCGCACAGCCTCCACATCACCGAAATCCACCGGCGAAGTCGAGCGCAAAGCCGTGACCGAAGTCTTGTTCTGCTGCGGATCGAAGACATGCCAGGCTCCCGGCTTGATGTAGCTGCCGTTCCGGAACAGCAGTTCACCATTGGGCATTCGCAGCACCTGGGACACCGCCGAGACCGGCTCAATCGGCACCGACCCTAGCGGCTTGCCACTGAGGTCGAAGGCGCGAATCTGGTTCGGGCCGCCGACCACATCCACGAGGTACAGCCGTTCACCGGTAGCAGCGAAGTTTGGAGGGAACCCCGATAAGGCGAATCCAAGACCCTGAATAACCGATTCACTCTGGGGAACAATCACGGGCGCTTTTTTCAGATCCGGTGTCGCCAGGGGAAGCCGAAGCATTTTGCCGTGCGGGGCACCGTTGCGTGAGACGAGGTAAAGCGCGTCGTCGACCCCGAAGGCCGCCGCGCTGATCTGATCGGACCACCCGGTCAACTGCCTCCACTTCCCTTCCGGAGTGAGCAGGAAGTGTTCGAACTCCCCGCCATCTCCATTGGCCACGATGGCGAGAAGATATTTGCCATCGTCGCTGGTGGACAGCGAAATCTCGGCGATTCGTGGAAAATTCTTCCCAATGACGTAAGAGTCCTGATTAGCGGGCGTGCCCAGTTTATGAAAATAAATCTGCTGGAAGAAATTGACGTCCTGGGGCGGACGCTCACCCTCATGGGGATAGCGCGTGTAGTAGAAGCCGGAAGCATCAGCATTCCAGGCCACGCTGCCGCCAGCGGTGGGGAAATTCACTCGCGGGATGACATCCGGCAGCGCCTTACCAGTAATTGCATCGTAAACGTGCACATTGCCTGCTTCGCTGCCACCTTCGGCAAGGCACACAGCAACCTGCTTGCCATCCAAGGAAGGCTCATAGAACTGAATGGATGTGTGGCCGCCGGCGTCGAGGCTTGAGGGATCAAGAACGACGTGCTCGGATTGCGGATCATCGGGCGACTTCAATGTCACCAGCATGGGTTGCTGCTTGCCGGGCTGCCATTTCAGGGCGAACAGTAAGTTCCCGGCAGCCTGCAATCCATAGTGGGTAGCCGATTGCCCTCTTTCCAACTCCTTAAGCCAGTCATAGATTTTTGGGCCCTGTGGGAGCGAATCCAGATAGGCGTGCGTGCGCGTGTTCTGCGCCTCGATCCAGGTGCGGACCTCTGGATCGTTGTTGGACTCTAGCCAGCGGTAGTCGTCGACGACTTTGACGTCCTGGTACTCGTCCCTTACCGGCCTTTTGGCTGTGGAGGGTGCAGCCGCAATTATTGAGATCCGGGGTTGCGGAGATTCCCCGGGCTGTTGGGCAAGAACACAGATCGAGAAAAGGCAAAAAATAAAAATGGATAAACGCTTCAAAGCGCAATTCCTCCCTGGGTATGCGAACAGGTGCAGGGCTTGATCGTACGCTGGTTGCCCGGATAGCAGCAAACCGCTGTGCTGGCACATGTTCCGCGTGATTACCAAAGGTCTATACCATGCCGCATCTGGGCCTGACGGGGCACTCTGGCTAGACTATGGGAATCGGAGCATCCCCGGCTCTGCTGTTTGATCCGAGGTCTTGCCGTCCTATGCACCTACAATGGCTTCACCTGCCCAGCGTCCAACTCTCTATGCTGCTCGCTTATATCCCTGTAATAGCGACCGTAGTCACCTGCATTTTTAGCCTGGTTTTGGCGCGGGCCACTCTGCGCTATGCCGAGGCGACCGATAAAAGTCTGGCGCTGGCGCGCGAAGAATACGAGCGCGAATGGTCACCCGAGCTGCACATCAAGCTGGAACGGGTTTCTGCCAGTGAAGCAAAAATCGTAATCACGAACCTGGCCAAGATTTCTGTTCTGCTCCAGTTGGTGCAGCTGCGGAGACCCTCTCAGGGCGTGCCCTTTGGAAGATATTTTCTCAATGATCCGCTCGTGGGCGGCATGACCTGGACCGACAAAATCGGACAACGGCTCGTCGCCGGGATGGGGGATGACTTCGAAGGCCAAATCTCGGCGTCGGTGACCTTCTACGCCTCGGGCCGCCTGTTCCGAACCGACTGGTTCCGCTTTCAAATCAAGATCAGCAACGGCAATATCCAACGCCTTGAGCCGGTCAACATTGCGGCCCGCCGCGTCCAGGTGCTCGAGAAGAAAGACACCCCCGAAGAATTTCGTCGCGAATTGGTGAGGGACGTGACGGCGGACCTCGTCGAGAGCGAAGTCAGCTCTTAGTTCGGTTTGAACTCGATTAGCCCACCTCCACCGCGAGTGCAGGTAACCGATTCCCACGCGCATATGTCGCAGCAGCACGACGGAGAGCGCTTCGGCCACAGCAAAACCCAGCAAGGCATGAGCAGCGCCCAGGGGGTAGAGGTTTCGATACCGCCGATAGAGTTCGCAGAAGAACAACCCACCCAGCAGCGTTGCCGGAACCAGCCAAGGATTGGGAATATGCGCCGCCGAAAACAACAGAGCCGTGCAGAGCAACGCAAGCCGGCTGCTCCCGAGCGCAGCCTCAAGGCGTTTGTAGAAGGAGATCTGCAAGAGAAACTGCTGGACCAGCGCCCATGCTGCGTGCAGATCAGGATTCTGCAGCGGCGGCCACCTGGGATGGCGGGGATCCCATGTCCCGGCTATCCAGCCTCCAAAGAGAATAAAGCCGGCCAGAATCGCTGGCGACGGCAGGGTCCACAGTGTGCTTTTTACAGGCGGGACGTCTAGCCCGAGTTCCCTCAGCGTCGGCCTTCTACGGAAAACAAACATCAGCGCACATGCGGTTCCCTCTACTATCCAAAGAAGCTTAGTGAGATCTTCGGTCCAGATAGCTGCTTCAATCAGACCTAGACGATCGCCAATTCCTTCCAGGCAGTCTTCGCTTGCAGTGGATGACCCTCTGAATGTCTGGTCGCTCTGCCGAACGAGGCAGCTTCTTCAAGCTGATTGCGATGAAAAGTTTTCGACTCCGAGGACACTATCGCAATCTTATAAAGTGTTTCCCATGGACAGCAAGCGCACACCCCACGTGGTGATTATCGGAGGCGGCTTCGGCGGCCTGAGCGCGGCCCGTTCTCTGGCTCGCCATGCGGCTCGGATCACGGTCGTTGACCGCAAGAACCACCACACCTTTCAGCCACTGCTGTACCAGGTGGCTACTGCGGGATTGTCACCAGGAGACATTGCGGCGCCGATTCGCTGGATCTTGCGCGGTCATCCTAATGTGCAAGTACTCCTCGGCGAAGTCACTGACTTCGATTTGGCAGCACGCATCGTTAAGATGGCGGACGCGCAGATCACTTATGACTATTTGATCGTCGCGGCCGGAGCAAGCCACTCCTATTTTGGACACAATGAATGGGAACCCCTCGCGCCGGGGTTAAAGTCCATAGAGGATGCAATTGAGATCCGCCGCCGTGTGTTACTGGCCTTCGAGTTGGCAGAACGGCAAGCAGCACAAGGGGGCGAACCGATGGCGTTGAACTTTGTGGTGATCGGCGGAGGACCGACAGGCGTGGAACTGGCGGGAACTCTGGCCGAGATCGCGCGGCGCGTCCTGGCCCGCGAATTTCTCTCGATTGATCCCAAGAGCACGAGAATTTTGCTGCTGGAAGGCGGACCGCAAATTCTGCCTGCGTATCCCGAAGATCTTTCCCGCAGCGCTGAAGAACAGCTGCACCGCCTGGGGGTGGACGTACGAACTTCGGCGTTGGTGACCCGCATTGAGCCCGGTGCCGTTCACATTGGCGATACGCGTTTGCCTGCCGCGGTGATTCTTTGGGCAGCGGGAGTCGCGGCTTCACCGTTGGGGAGAAAACTGTGTGCGCCAGTCGATCGCGCCGGACGCGTGCAGGTACAACCCGATCTGAGCATTCCCGGTCATCCAGAGGTATTTGTGATTGGCGACCTGGCCGCGTTGAAGGGTCCGGATGGCAGGCTGCTTCCCGGCCTTGCGCCCGTCGCCATGCAGCAGGGACATGCAGTGGCAACGAGTATCACGCGCGATCTAGGGGGCCAGCCGAGAGGCGATTTCCATTATGTTGATCGGGGCAGCCTGGCTACCATCGGGCGCGCCGCCGCGGTCGCGGAGTTCGGAAAGATTCACTTGTCGGGATTTGTGGCCTGGCTGTCCTGGCTGTTTATTCACATTCTATTTCTGATCGGGTTTCGCAATCGGCTGATTGTGATGATCCAGTGGGCCTGGTCGTATTTCACCTATGAGCGGGGCGCGCGCTTGATCACGGGTGACACCCACTTGCCCAGTTGGACAGAACAACATGCGGAAGCGCGCACTGAAGCACAGGCCTGTTCACCGGGAGCCTCGAACACCGAGGCTGATTGATCGGAACTCCCATGAGTGTGCAGCGAATTGAGCTTTTGCTGCTGTGCCCGCAGCGATTTGAGAGACAATAAAACTGAAGGGCCGCCGCATGCAGGCGGCGGGCTCTGCAATGGGAGCCCTGCCAAACAATTCGGCGCTCGCTCTTAAGTACGCCATCGCAGCCAAGCTCGCGGAGAAAGCGCAGCCACTGCCTAACCGATGAAACCGTTGTTGATTCCCAATATTCTGCCTGTCCTCTTAGCCTCAGTTGTCCTAGTTTTCAGCGCCCGTTCCTCTTCGGCCGAAGTCCTCAAAATTGTGGTGAACGACACCATTCAGCCCATCACAGACGAATACATCGGGCGAGCGCTGGCTGACGCGAAAGCGAAGGGCAACCAGGCAGTGCTGATTGAACTCAGTACGCCCGGAGGGCTACTGGAGTCGACCCGGGACATCATCAATAAGATTTTAGAGTCACCGGTTCCGGTCATCATTTACGTGACTCCGGCGGGGAGCCGGGCAGCGTCAGCGGGATTCTTCATCCTGGAGGCAGCCGACGTCGCGGCGATGGCGCCGGGCACCAACACCGGTGCGGCCCATCCGGTCACCATTGGGGCGGGCAAACTGGATGATGTCATGAAGCAGAAGCTGGAGAACGACTCAGCTGCGCTTATGCGGTCGGTGGCTGCCAAACGTGGACGGAATGTCGAAATAGCCGAAAGTGCTGTTCGCCAGTCCAAATCGTTTACCGAAGACGAAGCTCTCAAAAACAAGCTGATCGATATTGTTGCGTCGAACGAAGACGATTTGTTCAAGCAGCTTCAAGGGCGGACGATCAAGCGTTTTAACGGGCAAGAAGTGAAGCTGAACCTGGTAGGGCAGGTAGTCCGGCATTACGATATGACGCTCAAAGAACGGATCTTGGGTTTCATTATGGATCCCAACGTCGCGTTCATCCTGCTGGCGATTGGAGCGTTGGCGCTCTATGCCGAATTCAATCACCCCGGCGCCGTCCTACCGGGAACCGTGGGGATAATCTTTATTCTCCTCGCCGCTTTCGCTCTGAATTTATTGCCCGTACGCCATGCCGCCCTGGCAATGATTTTAGGAGCCTTCATACTTTTCGCTTTGGAGGCCAAGTTTGCTAGCCATGGCGTGCTTGGGCTGGGTGGGGTTGCGTTGCTCACACTGGGCGCGCTCCTGTTGGTGGATGCTCCCATTCCTGAAATGCGCGTGAAACTGATCACGGCGCTGGCCGTCAGCATTCCGGTCGGGGTGGTCACAGTGTTCCTGATGAGCATCGCGCTCAAGGCACGGCGCAACAAGATCGTTACCGGCGCGCAAGGTATGGTAGGCGAGGTCGGCGTGGCGCAAACGGCGCTTTCACCGCGCGGCAAAGTTTTTGTCCATGGCGAGATTTGGGATGCCGTCTCTGCGGCGCCTATTAACGCAGGCAAGTCAGTGGTGGTGCGCAGCGTGGACGGCTTGCAGTTGCAGGTTGAGCCCGTATTGGTGACGCAGAGACCACAGGTCTCAGCGCCCGTTTAGTGACCTTATTAAGGCCGTCATTGTTAATTCCGTTATTCTGAGCGGACCTTAGTCCGCGAAAAATCTCGCCTGCAGCACCGGAATCCCCGGCACGGTTCCCGCCAGACTCACCGTTACCACGAATACCCGCTGTCCCCACCCCAAAGCGCATCTCCTGAGGTAACCGCCAGTTGTCGGAAATGGCACAACCGGCGCATTCATTTGGGATACAATCCGCCCCAGGAGCACTCCTGACAAGTCAGGCTGGGAGGCACGATGCCAATATCCGGGACCTTCATCGTCATCATCATCGTCGGACTTTATTTGTTGAGTTCGATCAAGATCCTGGCCGAGTACGAGCGTGGCGTTATCTTCCGCCTGGGACGATTGCTTGGTCACGAAAAGGGACCGGGCATCATCCTGGTGTTCGCTCCTGTGGATCGGATGGTGCGTATCTCTCTGCGGCAAGAAGCGCTGGAGGTGCCACCACAGGACATCATTACGCGCGACAACGTTACCCTGAAGGTTAACGCCGTCATTTTCCTGCGCGTTATCGACCCCCGCAAGGCCGTGGTGGAGGTTTCCAATTATGTTTACCAGACCTCGCAGTTTGCGCAGACTACTTTGCGTTCCGTGCTGGGCGAATTGGAACTCGACGAACTGCTGGCACACCGCGACAAAATCAATCTCCGCCTGCAGAGCATCCTCGATACTCATACTGCGCCCTGGGGCGTCAAGGTCGTAAATGTCGAAGTCAAACAAGTCGATATGCCCGAAACCATGCTGCGGGCTATGGCCAAGCAGGCCGAGGCGGAACGTGAGAAGCGGTCCAAGATCATCCATGCGGAAGGCGAGTTCTCGGCGGCGCAGCGCTTGGTCGATGCCGCTCACTTGCTGGCTACTGAGCCGGTCAGCGTGCAGTTGCGTTACCTGCAAACTCTGACCGAAATCGGAGTAGAAAAGAACACGACCGTGGTCTTCCCCGTCCCGGTAGACGTTTTCGCGGGAATTCAGAAGCTGGTGTCCCAGATGGCGGAAGGTGGGAAGAAATAAAAGCAGCCGTGGATTGGCACGGATGCGACCTAGGCGAGCAGGAGTAGACGATGACCGTTGATCAGGACACTGAAATTACATTAGGGACGGGCAAGATGCTGGCCCTGTTTTTCGGGCTGGTGGCGCTGTGCGCCGTATTTTTTGGCGTGGGCTATTCGCTGGGACGGAGTTCATCCCGGCCAGTGCTGGCCGCGGATGCGGCAGGTTCTCCGGCAGCTGGCGCGCCACGCTCGACTACTGCAAAACCGGCCACTCCGGACAATGCGACCAAGCCTTCAGACCTGACGTTCTACAAGACGGTCGAGCAGAAAGATGCCGATCCGCAGCTTACGCCTGCCGACGCCGGCAGTACTCCGCCTGCTCTTGCTCCCGCGCAAAACACGAACACTCCTACGCAGCCCGCTCCTCCCGATCCTGCGACCATTGCCGGTACCAGCTCCTACTACGTGCAAGTGGCGGCAGTGACCAAGGAAGAGGATGCCCAGGCCCTGGTCGATGCCTTGAGGAAGAAACAGTACCCGGCGTTTACTAACAGCGCCGCGACCGACAAGCTGTTTCACGTGCAGGTAGGACCTTACGCGGACATCAAAGACGCGGAAGCGATGCGCGGCAAGCTGATCAGTGACGGCTACAATCCAATTTTGAAGAAATAAGTAACCTTCATCCTCGGCTAAAACGCTCTTCCTTCCACGGATTGCCGTACATGTGGTATCCGTTCTGCTCCCAGAAGCCCGCAACCTCGTGGTCCAGGAACTCCAGGCTCCGCACCCATTTCACCGATTTCCACGCATATAGGTGGGGCACAATCAAGCGCACAGGGTAGCCATGCTCGGGAGAGAGCGGCTGGCCGTCATGATGTGTGGCAAACAGCACTTCCTCTCTGTCGAGATCCGGCAGCGGAATGTTGGCGGTGAATCCCTGCTCGGCATGGACCAACACGTAAGCCGCGCCCGGCTTGAGTCTCATGAGCCGCAACACCTCGCGAAAAGCTACACCCTCCCATTGGTTGTCAAAGCGGCTCCAGCGGGTCACGCAGTGGAAGTCGCTAGTACGTTGCACTCTGGGAAGACTATTGAACTCCTCCCATGTCCAGCGCAACGGCTCTTCCAGTTGGCCATAGATGCGGAACTCCCAGGTGTTTGGATCGAAATGCGGGACCGAACCGTAGTGGAGCACGGGCCACTTCAGAGTGAGGGACTGTCCGGGTGGGAGAAGGCCTTGCGACTTCTTTAACTTTTCCCGTTCGCGGCGCTCGTTGCCTTCGAAAAGCATGGGGATGCTGATCCCTCGCGGCTCCCGCCGCTGAGAATGACAATACATGAGAAGAGCTAATAATGCAGCGCCGAAGCGTTAGCGCGAGAACTCGCTTGGTGAGAAGGAGTAGTGCAGATGACGAGAATTCAGCCCGCAAAGCGGGCGGAATACGTTAGCCCAGCGCGTCAGCGCTGGGTTAACTGACAAGAACGGGTCAAGCCCCGCAGGGCGACAGTTCTCACGCACAAAAGCGCTGCGCCACCCAAATGCAAATAGACCTTCAACCCAACATTGACATGCGTCGATGAATCCGTTATTTCTTCGTTCCTGATGGACAACATGGAAGGGAAAATCGACCGCATGCTGCACGCTATCGCTGATCCGACCCGTCGTCGCATTCTGCAGGCTCTCAAGGAGAAGGGCATGTGTTCTATTGGCAAGGAAGTGGGGCTCTGCGCCTGCGACATCGAGCAGCGGGTGCGCCTCTCGCAGCCGACGATCTCTCATCACATGGCCATTTTGAAGAAGGCGGGCTTGGTGGAGGCCAGAAAGGAGGGACAGTGGATGTGGTATCGGCGAAACGAAACTGCGTTGCGTGAACTGGCACGGAGTGTGCGGGATGAATTGTGAAGCTCGGGGATTGAGCGCTGCGTGCCCGGCTCAGGATGACGACATCTCCAGGGTGTCGTGCTTAGGTACCAGCGGCTGCGGCGGCCTGGGTCTTCTGCAACAGGCTGCGTGCGGCGGTTATGAAATCAGCAACTTCAAAGGGTTTCACTAGGAACGGGAGGTCATTCGATTGTAAGAAGCCGCGCATATCCAGGTCCATAGCGGTCGAGAAGGTGAATAGCACCCGGTTTTCCATGCCGGGACATTTTTCCTTCAGCCATTCATACATCTCTCGCGCGCTCCAGCTTGCCTGCGTGCCGCTGGTGATCAGCGCATCGAATTTGTCGGCCAGCAGACGCTCTTTCATGGCCTCGCTGTTCGTTACTGTGGCGACTCGAGCGCCAGCGCCAACCAGGACATCGCGTTCGAAGTCCAGCACCGCTTCTTCTTCCTCCGCCAGCAGGAGATAGCCTTCGATCACTACCTCTCGCTTGGGGACGACAACTTCCTTCTCGGCGGCTGCCCCCTGGCTCGCAACGGGGATTCGCACTTCGAGGACCGCGCCGCCTTCTGCACGGTTACGGGCTAGGATGTCGCCCCCGTGCTCCTTCACGATGCCATAGCAGATGCTCAGACCGAGGCCAGTTCCCTTCCCGACGCTCTTGGTGGTGTAGAAGGGATCGAAAATGCGCTTTGGGTCCTGGATCCCCGGCCCACTATCGTGGAACTCGATGCATACAAATTTGTCTTTCCGATGGACTTTCACTTTCAGCGTTCCGCCCTGGCTATTTTCCAACATGGCGTCGAGGGCGTTGTTGATGATGTTCAGGAAAACCTGTTCCAACTGGTGCGGGTCCGCATCGGCGTGGGGAGTGTTAGGATCGATCTCGCGCTCGATTGCGATGTTGCTGATCTTGAGGTCGTATTCGCGCAACGTAAGCGTTTCTTCCAATACTCTTCGCAGATCGACGGCCTGCTTTTCCGACTTACGCTGGCGGGCAAACGACAGCAGGTTTTGCACCACACGATGGGTGCGCTGCGCCTGCTTGAAGACCTTGCGGACATAGTCCTGGGCGCGCTCCTGAAGGCCCTCACTCTCCAGCAACTGGGCATAGCCGAGGATTGCCGTAAGAGGATTATTTAGTTCGTGCGCGACTCCGGAAATCAATTGTCCCACCGCTGACATCTTCTCGCTTTGCAGCAGTTGTTCCTGAGTCTTACGCAGATCGTCGTAAGCGCGGCAGGTTTCCTCATACAGGCGCACTTTCTCGATGGTCGTGGCCAATTGGCGGCCGATGGCAACCAGCAGGTTCTCATCATTACTGGAGAATGTGCGGGCTTCACGGCAACTAATACCGAGTACGCCGATAGGGAAATCTTTGCTCCACAGCAGGACCCAGATCCAGGAATGCAGACCGTCAGCCTGGACGAATTCCGCCACCAGCGGCGGCAGGTGCGGCAAGAATTCGTGGGTGATGACTTCGGTGCGCGAGCGCATCACCAGCTCACCAAAACCTCCGGGCAGCGAAACTTCAGAAAACTTTTGACGATCGCCCGTGCGCTGGCCCCACCCTGCCCGGCGGCGCAAGGTCGTGTTATCCACGTCGGAGAGGTAAACCGAACCGGTCTCCGCGCCAAAAAGCGTGACTACCTGGCGAAGGGTCAGATTCAGGATTTCATCCAAGTCGAAAGACTGGGTGGCAATCACCGCCATCGCGTTGAGGGCATTCAGCTCGCGGTTGCGCCGGCGAATTTCCTCGTCAGTACGCTTCTTCTCGGTCATGTCGAGCAAGAAGCCCTGGTAGCGGTCGATCTTGCCGGCGGCATTTCGGCTGGCAAAACTGCTCTCCATCGCATTCAGCAAGCTGCCATCCTTCCGCCGCATGGTGACTTCGAAATTTCGCACGTAATTGTGCTTTTCCACCTCGCGGCGGAACAGTTCGCGCTGCTCCGGAGAGGCGTAAAGCTCTGTCTCCAGATTGAGAGACATTAACTCGTCGCGGCGGCTGTAGCCGAGCATGTGGGCGAAAGCGTCATTGCAGTCCACCAGGTGGCCGTTGGGGGTGGCGACGAAAACGCCTTCCTGAACCTGCTCGAAGAGCAGACGATATTTCTCTTCCGCGGCGCGGCGCTCCGTTGTGTCGCGGATAACGTGGATCGTGCCCTTCTGCTTGCTGTTGTGGTCGGTATAGGAAGATGTCGAAACCAGCGAATAGCCACCGAAGCAGGGATCGGCCCCCTCGACGAAATCAACCTCCCCGCGCGAGCAGTACGGACAGCCTTTCCACTGCTCGTAGGTCTTCGACAGAACGGTCTCGCATGGACTGCCCACCACCGCAGCCGGCGCCAGGTTGAGCCGTCCGACCAGCGCCTGGTTCACCTTCATGATCTTGAAGTCGGCGTCGTGCACCAGGATGAGGTCTTGGATGGAATCAAAGGTGTTGATCCACTGCCGCTGCGAACGCAGCACCTGCTCCATGAGGCGGACGTTCTCGACGGCGATGCCCAGCTGGTTGGCGCTGGTTTCCAGGAATTCCAGGTCTTCCGGAGTGTAGGAGCGCCAATGACGACTGCCCAGGGCGAGGACTCCGATGACCGATTTCTTGCCGCGCACCGGCAGCATCACGACGTGATGAAATTTCTCGTTTTGCAGAGAGGCTTGAAGGTCAGGATCGGCGCTCTTTGTTTTGATAACAGCGGCTTTCCCGTCCTGAATGATTGCGCGCAATCTGTCATCAGTCGCAATTGAGCCACGGGCCATCATGAAATCTGGCGAAAGACCGATCTGCTGAACAACGACTAGCCGGTCGTCCTCCTGCTGCAGCCGGAACCAGGCGGCACGGGCCTTCATGAGCTTCTTGAGCTCTTCCAGCGCGGTCAGCAGCATGGGGCCGGATTGGGTGGCACGGGCGATGCTGGTGGTCAGGGCATTGACCACACCTAAGCGCCGGGTCCGCGCGCGGGAATCATCGAACACCACCAGGAGCATGCTCAAACCCAGCAGCAGGTCGGAAATCACGCTCACGGCCATGGGCAGATGTATCAGCGCGGGCCAATCGAGGTTCAAGGCCAGCAGGCTCAGGCTCATCAGCCAGGGGCCAATTTCCCAGCGTCCCCAGCGAACTTTAATCAACTCAATTGCGGCGGTGACGGCTACGAGCCGATAGGCCACTTCCAAAGCCATGCGCAAGGGCACAGAATCCGGCCACAACAGGGGTCGAGCCACGGCGTACCCGACGAGCGCAACCGACATAAACAGCAAGGGCACGAATAGGTTCTTAGCTCGGGTGTAACAGAAGACGGCCCCTGCAAATACGCAAACGGCAAGTACAAAAGTGCCTTCCGCGATCGCCGGCCCATATTGCGGGTCCCAGGAGGCCAAGGGCATGCGAGAAATCAGATAAACCATCCAGCCAAGGATCCAGATCAGCAGATAGCGCTCGCTGAACGTGCGGAAGACGACCAGGCTGGCGGCCAGCATGATCAGGGCCGCCGATTCCAGCGGGTTCAGCTTGAGGATAGCCGCTCCGGCAAGGCTCCAAAGGCTGAGCAAAGGGTTCATGTTCGCTGTCGACACGAAGGTACCGAATTCCTAAATAACACGCTTGCCCCGCCTAACGGTGACTTTTCGGCAGGCCGATGGTTACGGTGGTTACCCCGCAATAAAGGACGAAAACGGGCAAAACTGGGGTAAACTGAGGCTACTCCATGCCAGCCGACCGAATCCTGGTAGTTGATGACGAAGAGGCTATCCGCGAAATAGTTGCCTCCATGCTCCGTTCTGCCCGCTATGAATGCCGACAGGCGGCCTCCGGATTGGAGGCCCTGGCGCTGCTGAATTCCGGCGAGGAATTCGAGCTCATGCTGTCGGACTTGATGATGCCCGAAATGGACGGCAGCACCCTTCTGGAGCGCATCAAGGAGAGGTATCCGGACCTGCCGGTGGTCATGGTCACCGCTGTGCACGATATTTCCGTTGCCCTGCAAGCTATTCGAGATGGCGCGTATGACTATCTACTGAAGCCCTTCGAGCGCGAACAGCTATTAGCGACCGTGCGCCGGGCGCTGGAGAATCGGCGACTCAGGATGGAAAACCGTGCTTACCAGACCAACCTGGAGGCACTGGTGGCCAACCGTACCGATCAATTACGGAAGGCGATGGGCAATCTGGAGCGCTCGTACGACACAACCCTCGAAGTCTTAGGCGATGCGCTCGACATGAAAGACGCCGAGACCGAAGGTCACTCGAAACGAGTCACGGCTTTTACCATCGCTATCGCAAGGGCCATGGGATTGCCGGCCGATCAGATTCGCGTGATCGCCCGCGGCGCGTTTCTCCATGACCTCGGGAAAATGGCTATTCCCGATGCCATTCTGCGTAAGCCCGGCAAACTCAACGAGGAAGAAATCGCGATCATGCGCGAGCATTGTTATCGTGGGTACCAGCTGCTCAAGAGAGTTTCTTTTCTCGGTGAAGCCTGCGAGATCGTCTACTCCCACCAGGAACATTACAATGGAAGCGGCTATCCGCGCGGGCTTAAGGGCAGAGAAATACCGTTAGGAGCGCGGATTTTCTCGATCGCAGACACGCTGGATGCTATTACCTCGGATCGTCCGTATCGTGCCGCACAGACCTTTCCCGCCGCCCGCCAGGAAATCTATCGCTGCACCGGCAGCCAGTTCGACCCCGAGGTTGTGGACTTCTACCGTGGCATGCCCGACAGCATCTTCGAGGACCTCAAGAAAGAGATTGACTCCCAGAGCCATCGCTTCACCTTCTCGGCGGTGGCGAAGAGCTAGTCATCTATCTACCTGATATGGATAGGTAATTCGTAGGCAGCCAATTTCCTCTTCGCGCACATCCAACCTAGGGCAAGTGATTCCTTCCGATTGAGGACTTGGTATGACGAGGCTTGGTTCTCGCGCGTGCTTATGTGTCGCCGTAATGCTGCTGGCGGGCTTGCCCCTGGCGGCTGAGGGTCGAGGCACTGCGCCTCCTCCGGCACCCAATGCAATTCCCGAAGGGCAGACTTTCCTGATCCGCCTCAATGACAAGCTGGATACGAGTAACGCCAAGCAGGGCCAGCATTTCAGCGCCAAGCTGGCCGAGGATCTGGTCGCTCCCAATGGCACGACCATTCCCCGTGGCAAGAAAATCTGGGGACATGTTTCGTCTGTGGAGCAAGGACTGCACGCGCGCATGCTCCTGAGTTTCGATCAGATCGATACCGGGCATGGCAAGATGCCACTGGTGGCCACGGTAACCGGCGTTCCGGGTGAGCACGCAGCCAAACAGCCAAATGCTGAAGGGGAAATTGAACGCAAAGGCGCGGACAAGCGCCGCATGATCGAAACCGCAGCCGTTGGCGCAGGACTGGGCGCCGTCGCCGGAGCGGCAGCCGGAGGCGGCAAGGGCGCCGGCATCGGTGCCGGTGCGGGCGCTGGCCTGGGAGCGCTGACAGGCGTCCTGACGCAGCGCAATCTGCGCCTCGAAAAGAATACGGTTCTGGAAGTGCGTCTCGATCATCCTCTGCAGGTCCCTCGCTAGATCGTATCGAGGCCCGACGGTGGCGGCGGGTCTTTGACCTGCCGGGGACGAATTTTTGCGCAGGCCGGATCCCTCGTCGCATGGTCCGGCCTCACGACGAAGATGAAGGCACGGGTTGGGTCCCGTGCCTTTGTCTTTTGAGGAGGATTCTTTTCTAGTCCGTCGAAGGATTGAGCCTTCAAATGGAGCCGCGAAGCGGCGCAAGAATAAAGCCCATGGCGTAAGCCGTGGGATAACAAACCAAAAAACCGTCAAGCCCCAGCGGGGCGCAAGAAATTCCAGATTTTTCGTCTGATCTGCAACCCGCGCAAGTCCCGTGTTCTCGCGCGTTCTTTTTAGTGGATGGAAACAAGCGTATAACGTCTTACTGGAACGGAGATTCCATGAAGAACGGCGTTGCAATCTTGACCATACTGTTCGCCGCGATGGCAGGTTATTCGCAGGAGCGTCCCACGATCGCGGCGCAGCCCAACACTGTGTTTGTGGGCGCGGACGGCAAGTTCGAGGCGCCGCCCGACACGGCGCGCCTACAGTTCAACATCTCCGCCCAGGAAGATTCCGCCAGGGCGGCTTACGATCGGGCGTCGAAGAATGCGGAACAGATTCGACAGATTCTGCGTTCCAATGGCATCGATCCCAAGACGGCAGAGATCGGGTTCTTCTCCTTGCAGCCGGTCTACGACTGGAGAACTGCTAAACGAAAGTTGGTCGCCTACCGGGTGAATTCTGCGGTCTCACTGAAGCTGAAAGATTTCTCGAAAATTGCGCCCATTGTTCAGCAGCTCGCCGATACCGATGTCACCGAGAACCAGTCCATAAGCTATTCACTGGAAGATATAGATGCTGCGAAGGTTAAGGCGGTGGAGGATGCTTATCGTCACGCCCGGGAGAATGCCGGTGCGGTGGCGGGAGCGGGTGGGCGGGTATTAGGAGAGCTCTCTTACGCGTCGGTGGATACCTTTGAACAGATTCGCATGATGACTCCGCTGGCCGCGCAGCCAATGAATGCCATGCGGGCTCAGGCGGAGGCGCCCGCACCGACGGCGGAGTTCAGTCCGCAGAACGTCCAAGTGACGGCACACGTAAATGCGATGTTCACGCTGAAGTGATTTCCCAGGTGCTCACGGCTTGTGTGTGGCGCGGACACTCTTGTCCGCGCCTGAATGTCGTGAGCCAAGTGGCCGAGGGCGCACGCGCCACACTGTCATATGCATTTTCTCTGATTGTCGATTTTTGATTGACAAGCGTTTGGTCGGGGTTTTCCAATCATCAATCGAAAATCGACAATCGGAAATTCAAGTTATCTCACCCGGGCTGCATCCAGCGGAATCGGCCGCTGGATGACCATCTCCAACGTGGTACCCGCATCCAGGCGAACGTCGGTGTTGCGCGTCAACAACGCAATAGCGGTACCGGCGGCTCCTCCGACGCCCGCGCCAATCAGCGCGCCCTTGCCGCCGTGGCTCAGCCCTCCAACGACGGCGCCAGTCGCACCCGTGCTGGCTACCGTGCCGACCTTCCTGCCAGCATCGCTGTCCTGGCGAATCGTGCCTTCTTTATCTTTGATCGAAGTCTTCTCTGCCCCGGGAACGTTCTCGACTGCGCCCGGGAGCATGACGGTGTACCCGCTGGGATAGATCAGGGTGGTGAAATGGATGAGGACTTCCGCCCTGCCCTTGACCCGCCCGGCCTTCTGCACGTGACTGATACGACCCTGTACATAGGTCCCCGCCGGGACTAGCACTTTCTCGTTTAGAACGAATGGGAACGTAGTGGCCGCATAGACCGCATCACCTTCGCGGGCGCTTTTGGTAGAGATGGCGTGCTTCAGCGCAACTGGAATCCTGCTGCCGGCGGGGATAGTCAGCGTGTTCTCGGTGCTGTCTTTGGATTCACCGGGGCGGGCAGGTTCTGACGAAACTGGCTTGGCTTGCGAGAATGCCAAACCGGATAACAATAAGAACGTGAGCAGAGAGCGCATAGAACCCTCCGACGAATGCAGCAAAGCTACGACGACAGTACAGTATAGATCGCGAAAGTGAGTAGGATGCGGCGTGAGCTCAAATTGGTTTCATGCCGGAGGATCCGTTGATGATCCGGGCTTCCAGTCTCACAAGATCTGTCCCCTGATCGTTGGTGAGGAGGCGACATTTCGACAATTTTTCGTGTCGGGACGAAAGTCACGGCGAGTAGTACTGACACTCGGCGTAGAATTCGCAGATGGAAGAATGTATGCCATGAAGCGTCCAACCGAAGCCTGCCTGTTCCTTTGCCTCTTCGTATTGGTCCTGTGCGCACCCCAAACGGAAGCCCAAGAGCGATACGTGCCTAAGCTTGGCTCGCAGGTTCCATCGTACGTGTGGAAGGCAAGAACTCGTTCTGAGCAGTGCCCCACAGAAGTCAACCGCCATGATCCCTGTACTTCGGTTATGATCGACGACAAGCTGTTTACGATCGCCTGGGATAAACAGACGAAGGCGATCACCTATCTGTTTACTGACGATCACCGCATAGTTACGGACAGTGAACTAGGCGTGGGAGGTTTGTGCCGCCTTACAGCAGCCACCGTAGGACCTGAAGAAATTGCCCAGTACATGGATTGGCTCGTGACGCCAAAATGGGCTGATAACGTCAGGATCTTGTCGGGTGACGCAGTGTGGTATGCCGTATTGCACCAAGACACGGCTCAGCCCAAATACGGCAAAATTATGGGTTTCGTACAGAGTCAGTACTTGAAGGTAGTGCAATAACTGCCGGTCCTTCAGGCTTGACGCAATGAAGCTCTCGGGCTCACAATTCCGTTCATTCTCTAGCTCTAGCGCCCTACTCGCTTCACCCGGTTATCTCGTACATTTCCCATGAACTGAGACTGCAGCTTCTGCGCGCAACGTTCTCCACAGACGTGCAGGGTGCCTTCTGCCTGCGCGAGTTCTTCGTTCCAGGGCGCGAGATAAAGGACAGGAGCTTTGAACTGCTCGATGGACGTCCACATCAGCCACCATCGGTCGGTTGCTTTCTTGACTATTCCACAGTTGGGGCCGGCGCAGCGGTAGAGCGGGTTGGATGAATTGGTGGTCATCAAATCGGCTCCGGAGTCGGAGGCGCTATTTTATCGAAAGCGGTGGCATTCGGCGCGGGCTGGGTAGCGGTCAAAGGGAAGGTCTTGTCATTCCGAGGCGCTTAGCGCCGAGGAATCTGCTTGTCAGGCCCGCGTTCCCGGAAAAACGATCGCGCGCGAAAGTGGATTCCTCGCGGCTGAAGCCGCCTGACAAGGATTATTGACAGATTCCGCGGCGCGAAAGGCGTCGGAGAAGTTCTCAG
>DATEPX010000025.1:0-3734 GCA_035272945.1 Terriglobales bacterium | reverse complement strand
CGCCCTGCTTCTCCTTGGCGTCCAACTTCTTCGTGCAGAAGTCACGGCTGGAGTCCTGGGTACAGTGGTTGACCCAAGCGGCGCCGCCGTTTCCGGTGCGACAGTGGTCCTGAGGAATCCGGATACAGGACTGCAGCGCCGCGCAAAGACGAACGAATCGGGCGACTATGAGTTCTTAGCTGTCCCGGTCGGAGAAAAGTACAGCGTTCAGGTCGAGGCGAAAGGGTTTGAAAAGTCCGTCCAGAATGGAGTCAAACTCCTACTCAACCAGAAGTACCGGGCGGACTTCAAGCTTGTGGTCGGCGCTGTGACTGAGACGGTCGAAGTCACTAGCTCTACGACGCAGGTGGATACCACCAGCACGCAACTTGGCGATGTCATCGAAGATAAGAAGATGACCGACCTGCCACTCAATGGCCGCAGCTACATCGACTTGTTGGGACTGCAAGCAGGCGTGGTTCCTGTTTCCTCTGATGCTGCGATTCACGACCGTTTCGTTTCTGGCAATCAGAATTCCGGCCAAGTATCTGTCAACGGTCAGCGAGAGTCCGCCAACTCATTTTTGGTAAATGGCGGTGACGTCGAAGAAAGCGTTCAAAACGGAGCTTCGATCGTTCCTACGCTCGACTCGATTCAGGAATTTCGACTGTTGACCAACTCGTTCAATGCCGAGTATGGCCGTTTTTCCGGCGCTATAGTTAACGTCTTAACAAAGCCGGGAACCAACGAAATTCATGGTTCTGTCTACGAGTTCCTGCGCAACGAGAAGCTCGATGCGCGAAGCTACTTCGATCAGGACAGGGGCGACTTCAAACGTAACCAGTTCGGGGGCACGATCGGAGCTCCGGTTGTGAAGAACAAGGTCTTCTTCTTTGGCGATTACCAGGGTACCCGCGAGATTCGTGGAGTCTCGTCAGGCCTAGTCAACGTGCCTTCTCCGCTCGAGAGGAGTGGGGATTTCTCCGAACTTCCGGATGACTTCACCGGCTCTGTTGCTGGTAGTGACGATCCCGCTGTTGGCAATTTTCCGAGTGTGTTAACTCAACGCCTGGGATATTCGGTGATCTCCGGTGAACCGTATTGGTTTCCCGGATGTACTACAACGGATACCACAAGCGGATGCGTGTTTCCTGGCGCGAACGGCCCGTTCATTCCTCAATCTGCGTGGTCTCCAGTTGCCCTGGCCACGCTGAAATTCATTCCCACGCCGAACGTTTCCTCGGGGGAATTTTCCACCACTGCCGAAAAGCTAAATCTGCGCGACGAGAAATTCGGACTCAAGCTTGACCTTAATACGGCGCATCTCGGCAACTGGTCGGGGTATTACCATTTCGACGATGCCAACTTCCTCAACCCTTTTCCGGCGTTTACCTCGAACGTGCCGGGGTTCTCCGCAGTCACGCTCTCGCGGGCGCAGCAATTCCAGGTGAGCAACACCGCCATCTTCAACCCCAATACTGTCAACGAAGTGCGTATTAATTACACCCGCTTCGCGTTCTTGAAGAACAAGCCTGTGGGTGGCCTTGGCAAGATCGAAGACTTCGGATATATCCGCGGCGACGCGGCGAATCCGCTGGGAGTTATCCCGACCAATTCTAAGTACGAAGGGGTCGCGCCCATCAGCCTGGACAACACAGGCACCTCCTTCGGCCTGCCCGACGGCACCACAGGCCAGTACAACAATACGTACCAGATCACCGATAACTTTTCGAAGGTGGTAGGAAAACATACGCTCAAGTTCGGCGGTGACATCCGGTATATCCAGGTAAACGAACGCAACACGTACACATCGAACGGTTGGTTTGCCTTCGACGGAGGCGAGACCGGAAACGATTTTGCTGATTTTCTGTTGGGAGCACCCGACCTCTTCAATCAAACAAGCCCACAACTGCTGGACTCGCGGACGAAATATTTCGGTCTTTATGGGCAGGATACGTACAAGGTTAGTTCCAACCTTACTGTCAACTACGGATTGCGCTGGGACACAAGCCAGCCTTTCTACGACACGAAGGACAGGATTCAGACATTCGTGCCCGGTGTGCAGTCGAAGATTTACCCTGATTCACCGACCGGCTTTGTTTTTCCGGGGGATCCCGGAGTGCCGCGTACGCTCGCGCCCACACAATACAACCGGTTTGCTCCCCGCCTGGGTATAGCTTACTCGCCTAGTGCAACTGAAGGATTTGCAGGGAAAATTTTTGGTGGTCCGGGCAAGACCAGCATCCGCGTTGGGGGCGGTCTTTACTACACCGCCATCGAGGACGTCACCCTTTTCAACGAGGTCGGCGATGCTCCTTTCGGACTGTTTTGGATCAGTCCGTCACCCGTTTACCTTGAAGAACCCTACAAACGCCGAGTGGGCCAGCAAGATCCGGTGGGGAACCGTTTCCCGTTTACCATTCCGGCAGCCGGAGCCACCGGTATCTGGGCAAAATACCTGCCGATTGCATTTTCGCCCGGCTACAATATCCACAATAAATTGCCCTATGCTGAACACTTCAACCTGACCATTCAACGCGAAATTGCCAAGAGCGCGGTGCTCTCGATAGGGTATGTCGGGTCACGCGGGCGTCACCTGCTTTCAACGGTCGAGTCGAATCCGGGCGATCCGGCAAAGTGCCTTGCTACCCCCGGCTGCGGCACGTTTGGAGAGGACACTATTTACGATTTGGGGGGCGGGAATTTTGTTTTTGGGACGCGGCCCTTTTCGGTGACTTCCGGCCGTGAGCTCGATAAGACAACTGGAATTGGTTCGCTTGATTTTCAGAACAACGCCTGGGAAGCTACAGTTGCCAATTCCAACTACAATGCCCTGCAAACTAGCCTGGAAAAGAAGCTCGGCGACCTTCGCCTATTGGCCGCCTACACGTGGTCGAAGTCCATCGATAACTCTTCCGGCTTCTTCGACCCCATCAACCCCTTCAATCCAAGCTTAAGCCGGGCGCTTTCCACCTTCGATATAGCGCACAATTTTGTCGTCAGCTATAGCTACGATTTGCCTTTTGCCAGAGCGGCCCACGGCATCCAGGGCAAGTTGCTCTCTGGCTGGACAATATCGGGAATCACGCGTTTCAATACCGGTTTCCCAGTCACACTTACCGAGGACGACGACAACTCTCTTTGCGGCTGTGGCGGGGCCGACGTGCCCAATTACAACGGCCAGCCTATTCACTTCCTTGACCCGCGAAATCCTGAGCATCTGTTCTTCGATCCCTCTCCCTTCTCTCCGGAAGCCCTGGGCAGCGTCGGAAACGCAAAGCGCCGCTTCTTCCATGGACCGGGAATCAACAATTGGGATCTTGCATTTCACAAGAACACTCGAATCGGGGAAAGGACCGCCCTGGAATTTCGTGCAGAATTCTTCAATATTTTCAATCATGCTCAGTTCATGAATTCAGGTTCCGTCGTTGGCGAAGTCAACGGCAACCTCGGCAAGGTTACTAGCGCTCGTGATGGCCGGATCGGACAGGTGGCGCTGAAACTTTCTTTCTGAGGATCAACGCACCCGCAGCAGTGGGCAAAGGGCACGGCTCCGGCGCGTGCCCTCAATTTTTTCATCCTGCACAACCCCGAGTTTCCGCAAAGGACGGGCGGGGGACGCCCGTCGCTCCACCGGGCCAAAACTTTTTAAGGACGGGGCGATGAACCTCTATCTCAAGAAAGCCGGCTTTTTTCTTACGCTGCTGTTCCTGTTGTGTTCAGCTAGTGATCGAACGCACGCGTTGGCTAAAAAA
>DATEPX010000024.1:0-43704 GCA_035272945.1 Terriglobales bacterium | reverse complement strand
CAAACGGTCAGGAATGTTCTGGACAGTACGCGGAGCCAATGCCATCATCGCCCTCCGCTGCTGCCAGCTCAGCGGTAAATTCGAGGACTACTGGGAGGCCCGACGGGCGTAATACCCATTCACTTTAAAGTCGCGCACCCGGATTGGCATTCTCTGGGATAATCGAGAAATGTTGCGTGACAAAAACCTGATTCCACTCTCACACCAGCATCAGCATGCGCTGGCACTTTGCGTTCGCCTAGAACGCGCGGCACAGGCCGGCGACGTGGACGTCGGAGCTTGGCAGACCGAAGTTCGGCAGATTTTTGACCAGGAAATCCGAATTCACTTCGAAGCCGAGGAGAAAGTGCTCTTCCCTGCTGCTGCGCAATATCCGGAACTGCGCTCGTTGACCGACGAATTGCTGGGCGAGCATGGAGTGCTTCGCGGATATTTTAGGCGTGCGACCGAGAGCAGATTAGATTCAGTCGGGTTACAGCAGTTGGCGAGCAAGCTCTCTGCCCATATCCGCAAAGAGGAACGCCAACTTTTCGAAGGAATGCAGCGGCTAATGGGCGAGCAACCATTGGCCGCGCTGGGAAAATCCCTGGATAAAGCTCTGGCACCGGCGATTCAAGCTTGTTCCGTACCCAATCCCGCCACCCGGCTGCGGCCCCGCGGGAGAAATAACCGAAGCCGAAGCTAGGCTGTAAAATTTTCGTCGGGTGGGACCGGACAGGGTTGCGGCAGCCGATCGCTGACTTCCGCGAGTACGGCTAATTTCTCAGCATGCTCACGGGTGAGGGCTCCCGGGGCGCAGCGCCAGCGCCAGTTGCCATCCGGTCGGCTGGGAGTGTTCATGCGCGCTTCGCTGCCCAATCCGAGTACATCCTGCAAAGGCACGATGGACAAATCCGCTACCGATCCCTGCGCAGCCCGGATGAACGCCCAGTGAATCCCTTCGTCATTGATCGGTCCCAAATACGCTTGTATGTGCCTGCGCTCCCGCTCGGTCGCACAGGAAGTCCACCAACCCACAGTAGTGTCATTGTCATGCGTGCCGGTGTAAATCACTCGATTCGGAGTGAGCCGGTGCGGCAGGTAGATGTGCGCTCCGGGATTACCGAAGCCGAATTGCAGGACCGCCATGCCGGGTATTCCCAGATGCTCTCGTAAGGCGTTGACTTCGGGGGTGATGTAACCCAGATCTTCAGCGAAAAACGGCAGGCCACCTAGTGCTTCCCTGAGCTTTTCGAAAATTTGACCCTTAGGGCCATCCACCCAACGGCCATGAACCGCGGTCGGCTCGCTGGCTGGAATTTCCCAGAACTGCTCGAAGCCGCGAAAGTGGTCGAGACGAATGTAATCACACGTTTGAGTCGCCCAACGCATGCGCTGAATCCACCACTGGTAACCCCATTCCTTCATGGCGTCCCAGCGGTATAGCGGGTTTCCCCAGCGCTGGCCGGTCTCGCTGAACGCGTCCGGCGGCACTCCGGAAACAACTTCGCTCTCGAGATTGCCATTTAGGCGAAACATTTCCGGGTGAACCCAGACGTCGGCGCTGTCATAGTTAACGAAGATGGCGATATCGCCGGCCACGCGGATTGAACGCAGGGCACAATGTCGTCGCAACGCGTGCCACTGCTCCCAGAAGGCGAACTGAATGACGCGGCCAACATCCAGCTTGTGACCGAGTTCGTTGCGCGCCTTGGCCAGAGCTGCGGGTTCGCGCTGAGCCAGTTCCCGCGGCCACTGGTTCCAGCTATCCTTGCGATAGAAGTCGCGGAGCACATCAAACAAGACAAATTCTTCCAGCCACCAGCTATTCTCTTTGCAGAACCGATCGAATCGTTGCCGATAGGCGCCTGACGCCCGTTTCAGGAAATTAAGGAAATTACAGGCCGCTTCGACCAGCACCGGCACCTTGCCGGCGCGCACCTCTTCGTAATCAACGAGCCCGCCATGGTCTAGCAAATTCGAGATTCGCGCGTGGTCGATCCAGCCGTGATCCGCCAGGCGCTCCAGGCTTATCAGCAGCGGATTTCCTGCAAAGGCTGACGTGGAAGAGTAGGGCGAATTTCCATAACCCAACGGTCCAAGGGGCAACACTTGCCAGAGTCCCTGGCGTGCAACGGCAAGAAATTCGACGAACTCATAGGCGGCGGGTCCGAAGTCGCCGATTCCACCGCGCGAAGGCAGCGAAGTGGGATGGAGCAAGATTCCTGTGGCGCGAGGAAATGACATCGTGAATCCGAGATGGGTTTCTTGAATGACAGAGGCAGCGCAGGCACAATGCCTGCGCTACAGGCGGTGAAGACGTTGTCGTTATCGGACTATTCGCCTTGCTCTGAGGCTCCGCGACTGAGTCCCTTCATCTCCTCTTCGTTGATCTTGATCTTGCCGGACTTTTCCATCTGTTGACGAAGGTTATTGACGAACAGGCCGAACAGCTCACCCTGCTTCTGCTGAACCAGGGAGTCGCGAATCTCGTCCTTTTTCTGGGCGAACTCGTCCGCGGTGGGTTCCTGCTTTTCCAAGACCTGGAGTACTGCACCCGTAGTGCCGCTGTTGATGGGCCCACTGATCTCTCCCGGCTTCAAGGTAAAGGCGACGGCTGCAGGGCCAGTCATGGAGCCCACGTCCGGTACTTGGCCGCTGGGCAGAACGAAGTCACTGGTCTTGAGCGTGGCCCCCAGTTCCTTAGCAGCTTTCTTCAGGTCATGTTCCGCCTTAGCGCGATCCGAGAGTTCCTGGGTTTTCTGGCGCAGCAACTGATTGGCGCGCTCGTTCTGAAACTCCTGTTCCACGCGCGCGTGGATTTCCTCGAACGTCGGTGTGGCGGGCGGCTTCACAGCCAGCAACTTAAAAATGACGAAGCCTGATTGAACCTGAACCATATCCGGAGGAGACTTTTCCCCTTCCCCGAACACGGCATCGGCAAACTGCGGCGAAGAACCGATCCCCGGCAGCGACTCGTTGCGGCTGAAGAAATCGGCCGTGATCATTTGCAAGCCCTTGGCGCCGGCAGCTTGCTCCAGACCATTGTTGCGAGCCTGGGTAAGCAGAGCGTTGGCCTGCGCTTCGGCGGCGCGCGTAGCCTTCTGCTGCTTAATCAGAGGCTCAATCTGCGCCTTGACCTCGTCCAGGGATTTCACGTGCGCATCCTGCTTGTCATCCACGTGAATAATGTGGAACCCGTAGCTGCTCTTGACCAGCTCGCTGGTCCCACCCTTGGGAAGAGAAAACGCTAGTTTTTCGAACTCGGGCACAGTGTGGCCACGCCCGATCCATCCCAGCGATCCACCATTCTTGGCGCTGCCCGGATCGTCGGAATTCCTCTTGGCCAGATCTTCAAACTTGGCTCCGGCTTTCAACTGTTTCAGAATGCCTTCGGCTTTCGCCTTGGCGTCATCCATCGCCTTTTGGTCAACCTTGCCGTCAGCGCCCGCGGGCGGCGTCTTGACCAGAATATGGCGGACATTCACCTGCTCAGGAACGCGGTATTCATCGCGATGCTGGTCGTAATAAGAGCGCAAATCCTCTGGAGTAACCTGGGTTTCGGCAGCGAGTTTGGAGGAGTCCAGGAGCACGTAGGCAATCTTGCGTTTTTCCGGGATGGAGTTGTTGTAAGTCGGCTTATTCCGCTCATAGAAAGCCTTCAATTCCGACTCCGCGGGATGAATTCCCTTGCGCAGATCGGCTTCCCGGATGACCGCATACTGGAACTTGACTTTCGCATTGCGCTTCTCAAACTCCTGGCGAATTTCCCTATCCGACACCGAGGCGGCGGCGGCAACCAGGTTACGAAGCTTGGTGATCAGGATGTTGTCTTTCATGCCCTCTTCAAACTCAGGCACGGTCACATCATTCTGCGTCAGAAGGTTCTCGGCGGCCTCTTTGCCGATGTATTTTCCACCCGGGAAAAAAATGGGCGCGTATTGACCATGCTGCAATTCGTCCAGGACATCCTCGTCGGTCGCAAGGAAGCCCACGCGCTTGGCTTCGCTGATCAGGGCCTTCTCCGTGATCAATTGATCAGCCGCTCGCGAAGTGAAAAAGGGCAGAAGCTGCGACCCCATGGCGTTACCGCGCGGAAACTGCTGACGAAGCATGTTCTGGGCTGCCCGCAGGACTTCCTGGCGAGTTACGTCCTGGTCGCCCACGGTGGCCACAACACCGGCAGCAGGACCGCCGCCGAAGCCAAAGTTCGTGCCCAATCCACCCGGGATAAGGGTTATGACCATGGCGCCGCAGAAAACCAGCAGAATGCTGCTGAGCACAACTTTCTTGACCGGGCCAGGGGTTTGCAAGAATCGGATCATCTTCTTGTCACTCCAGAAAATTAGAGAGGAAACTCTGATTATAGACTACTACTCCGGACAGGAACGACTCCTCGTAATGATAATGACTCTGGTGTGGAGGTGGCAGATAGGCCGAGAAAGCGTCTCCTTCCTGCTCTCGGCAATCCAGTGTGCTGGAGAATTCTATTGAAACGTATTAATAAAACGTGATTACCTAAGACGCTACGAACAATTCCACTGTTGCCCTAAGATCGCTCCACGGAACCGCTGCCTGCAGGTTGGTGGCGCATGACCTGAGAGGAACGCGACATGCAGAATCGAGCAGTTCCCAAGCGTTGGCTGGCCCCATTCGCCCTTTTTCTCTGTTCCCTGTCACTTTTCTCTCAACCCCATCCACATGACCGCGAAACGCAAGCCGCATCCCACGAAGTTAAAAACAAGCGGGAGCTGAAGGAAGGCTGGAGTCTTCAGTCCTCAGGCAAGGTGGCGGATGCGGGCGAAGTCATCTCGACCGTCCGGTATCAGCCCAAGAACTGGTACGGCGTGACGGTGCCGACGACGGTCGTGGCGGCCCTCGTCAAGCAGAAGGTATATCCCGACCCGGAGTTCGGGATGAACTTGCGGCAAGTCCCAGGAGTGACCTATCCGATTGGGGCGAATTTCTCCAACCTCCCGATGGAGCCGGACAGTCCTTTTGCAGTTTCCTGGTGGTACCGGAAGGCGTTTGCGTTGCCGGCCAGCGATCGGGGCAAAACCCTTTGGCTGAACTTTCAAGGGATCAACTACCGGGCCAACATCTGGGTGAACGGCCAAAGGATTGCCGATCTGGAACAAGTTGCCGGCGCCTGGCGGACCTACGAATTTGACATCACCAAAGTGGCGCGCCCGGGCGCCGAGAACGTAGTTGCGGTCCAGGTGTTTGCGCCGACGGAAACCGACCTGGCCATCACGTTCGTGGATTGGAACCCCGCGCCGCCCGACAAAAACATGGGACTGTGGCGTGACGTCTATATCACCGCCACTGGACCTGTGGCATTGCGCTATCCGGCAGTGCTTTCGAAGGTCAACTCACCGGCTAATGACAGCGCGCAATTAACCGTGGTCGCGCAAGTGAAGAATGCTTCCGACAAGCCGGTCGAAGGCATATTGAAAGGGCGTATCGAGAAAACAGAATTTTCTCAAGCGGTTGAACTGGCTCCCGGCGAAGCGAAGGACGTGGCTTTTGAGCCGGACAAGTTCTTACAACTTAGATTTGCGCATCCTCGCCTGTGGTGGCCCGCGCAGATGGGCACTCCCAATCTCTATCCACTGCACGTGGAATTCGAGGTACACGGAAAGATCTCGGACGAAGCGGACTCGCACTTCGGTATCCGCGAAATTGCCTCCGAGCTGGTCGACAACAACAAGCTTCTCTTCACCGTCAATGGGAAGCGAATCCTGATTCGCGGCGGCGGTTGGACTCCCGACATGATGCTGCGCGAGAACTCGCAGCGTCTGGAAGATGAATTCCGTTATGTCCAGGACATGGGGCTGAACACCATCCGGCTGGAAGGTAAGCTGGAGCCGCCCGAGTTTTTCGACAAAGCCGATCGCAAAGGGGTTCTGATCATGGCCGGCTGGTGTTGCTGCGATCATTGGGAACACTGGTCAAAGTGGTCGGATGCGGATTTCAAGATCGCGCAGGAGTCCTTGCGCTCGCAAATTTATCGCCTGCGCACCCATCCCAGCCTGGTGATGTGGCTGAACGGCAGCGACAATCCTCCGCCACCGGATGTCGAGCAAATGTATCTTTCCATCGAAAAGGAATTGCGATGGCCAAACCCGGCCGTGTCTTCTGCCACCGCGAAACCGGCGGCGGTCAGTGGTACCAGCGGGGTCAAAATGACCGGCCCTTACGAATATGTAGCTCCTTCCTACTGGCTAGCCGACTCGGTTCGACCACCCGCCGAACAGAAATGCAATGCGGGCGGCTGCGGCGGCGCCTACGGATTCAACACCGAAACCAGTATGGGACCGGCCGTTCCTCCCGCAGAAAGCATTGAACGCATGTTGGGCAAGGACCATCTCTGGCCCATCGACGACTGGTGGAACTACCACGCAGGCGGAGGCGAGTTCAAGAATATCCAGGTCTTTTCCGAGGCTCTGAACACACGCTATGGTAAGGCAGACAACGTTCAGGACTTCGCCCTGAAATCGCAGTTGATGGCCTACGAGGGAATCCGCGCGATGTACGAAGCGTACAGCCGCAACAAGTACGCCTCTACCGGCGTAATTCAGTGGATGCTGAATAACGCGTGGCCGTCCATGATCTGGCATCTCTACGACTACTACCTGCGGGGGGGCGGAGGATATTTTGGGGCCAAGAAATCGATGGAAGCGCTGCATCCCGTTTATGGCTACGATGACCGCTCAATCTGGGTGGTCAGCAGCCAGTATCAGGATGCGAAAGGGCTGAAGCTCACGGCCAAGCTCTACAACCTGGACATGGCGGAGAAGTTTTCTCAAGATGCCACGGTGGATGCCTTGGCTGACAGCACCAGCAAAGTGCTCACGTTGCCGGAGGTCGCGAATTTGAGTCCGACTTACTTTCTGCAACTCACCTTGTCGGACGCAGCTGGCAAAGTGGTTGGTTCAAACTTCTACTGGCTCTCCACCAAGCCGGAAACGCTGGACTGGGAAAAATCCACCTGGTGGGTGACGCCGACCGCCTCCTTCGCCGACTACACGGCGCTGAGCCAGCTGCCAAAAGCTTCGTTGAAGGTGAGCAGCCGCAGTGAACGCAGGGGTGAAGAAGGTCTGACGCAGGTTACCCTGGAAAATCCCGGCAAGGGACTCGCGTTTTTTGTCCGACTGAAGGTGAACAAGGGCAAGGGCGGTGAAGAGATTCTGCCCGTGCTGTGGCAGGACAATTACTTCTCGCTGATGCCGGGAGAAAAACGGGAGGTCACTGCGACGTATCGTGCCAGCGAACGGGGAAGCGCGATGCCCGCGGTCGAGGTGAGTGGGTGGAACGTGCAGTGAACCGGCAGCGGTCCTTCGACTTCGCGGGTCGATTCGCCAAGCGAATCGACCCGCTTCGCTTAGGATGGCGCCGAATCACAAATCGGCTAGCTTTCGCTGAAGTCGATCATCACCGGTGCGCTCTGGAATCCGCGGGTCTTAATGCCCACGTACAGGAGCCCGACGGCAAACCAGATCCCACCCACGGTCTTGGCCAAGTTGTTGAGGTTCCACCAGATCAAGCCGCAGAAAGCAAAGCCGATCAGCGGCAGAATTGCATCGCGCAAAACCCGCCAGTTGTGGTCTTTTCTGGAGACAATCGAGAACTGCCAGAAGGTCGCGAAGTTTACGCCCATGAAAGCGAGGAAAGCGCCGAAGTTCAGAAGTTCGCCCGCGTGCTCATAAGCGCTGCCGACGAAATTCAGCAGCACTGCTCCCAGGAACGCCAGCACTCCGATCAGCACAATGTTGTAAGTCGGTGTATTGCTGCCTGGCTTCAGATATCCGAATACGCGCTTGGGTAAGACTTCATCGCGGCCCATACCGAACAGCAGGCGCGCTGCACCCAGCGTACCCGTCAAACCGCTGCCGAAGGCAGCCACGATCAGAATCACGCCCATGGCATTGAAGAGAATCAGGCCCCCAACCCGGCGGCAAATATCCATAAACGCGGTCTCAAGATTGGGAAAGCTGCGCCAATCAGGCCACACGCGGGCGCCCAGATAGGCTTCGAGACAACTCGCAACGCCGGCAAAAACGCAGGTCAGCACCACCGCGAGCAGCACATTGCGTTTCGGATTTTCCACGTCTTCCGCCAGCGTGGTGACACCATCGAAGCCGATGTAGGTCAGCGCGGCAAACGAAGTCGCCGTCAGGATGCGATGAGAGTCGAACGTCTTGGGATCGTAGAACGGTTGGATCGAGAACAGGCCGCTCCATCCCTGGGTGCCGAACAAGAACCGCCCGGCGAGCACAATGAAGAAGCCGACCACAATAAACATGACGAACAGCAAGACTTTATTGGCTCGGGCTGAGGAGCGAATGCCCAAAAGGTTCAGGACGGTCATGATCCCGGCGATAATGGCCGCCCAAATGACGTAGGGAACCTGGGGCACGTAACGCGCATGGAGCGCGGTTGAGATCCAAACTGTATTGATGAGTGGCTGCAACAGGTAGTCGAGAATCATCGCCCAGCCGGCCAGAAACCCAAGGTGTGGGTTCAGACCTCGTCCGACGTAGGTGTAAGCCGAACCGGCAGCCGGGTAGAGGGCGGCCATTCGTCCATAGCTCACCGCCGTAATCAGCATGGCGAACAACGCGATCAGGATGATCGTGGCGAAATGCCCGTCTGATAGTTTTTGCGCCACTCCGTAAAGCGGCACCGGAGCGATGGGCTGGATCAGAACGATTCCGTAAAAGATCAAGTCCCAGAGGGTTAGGACGCGGCGCAAACGGGGCGCGCCTGAGGTGGATGTGGTTGCTGAACTGGCCATGGCTGCGCGTATTGGATTATGGAGTCGGGGGTGGTGTCAATCGGAATTGAAACGATTCAATGAAGCGTGCTTCTCCGGCGAATGCGAGGACGGCAAGAAATCGAGAGATCCTTCGCTTCGCTCACGATGACAAGGTCTAGGCTGCGTCGTGAAGGCTGACAAGTCACTTTGCGGAATCGTAATTATACGAGTAGCCGCGGGCCTCATTCCCGGACCTATAGCACGTGTTGTAGTTGAGCAGGTAATTCAGGTGTTCGTCGTCGAGCGGATACGAGTTGACCGGGTACGGATAGTTTCCCATGGCCCGGAAAGGAAGCGGAGCCACCGTGTTTCCCTCGAAGGCGTAGAAATCCATGTCCTTCTCATAGCCATTTGCGACAAAGAAGTAGTCGCGAGTCCAGCCCCTGGGCAAAACGGGTAGCCGGGAAGGATCGAAATCCAGCGCGATTTCGTCGCCTGATCCAAACACCGCCATTCGATCGTCAGAACCGGTCAACAAAGGACGCACGTCGCCGTAGCGGGTATAGGCGCCGGCAGGACGCGTGTACGGACCCGTGGCGCTAACCGTTTCATACATATATTTCACGTTGCCAGGTGGCTTGCATTCGACCTTCAAGGGAAACCCGTGGAAACGAAGGTCGGCGCGAGCCAGCGGCACCGAGTTTATGCGGGCGCTCTGGGTTTGGTTCGAGCGGTCAATAAGAATGTTGTCCCAGTAGATTTGCAGATTGGTCCAGATGCGGACACGCTGCGTGCCTGGCGGCAACGTGCCAGTCAGATCGGCGGTCATGGTGCGAGCCCCGCCTGCCGGAAATCCGACATCATCCATGACGCGAACCCATTTTCCATTCGAATCGAGTGCTTCAAGGTACGGAGCGACCGGCTGCAGTCCGGCTTGATCGGCGGCATACATGCTGGTTGCGGTGAAGTACTCGATTTCTCCATGCATCAGCAGCCAGAGTGGGCCACCCTCGTAGGGTTCGCCCAAATCGAGTTCGAGGCTGTGGAGCTTGGTGAAACCTGGGAACGAAAGCACCTCGAAGTCTCCGAAGTAGCGCTGCGCGAGCAAATCAGGAAGCAGGTTGTGGCCGTGCTCATCCCAGGCTCCGGCCGGGGGGCGAGCATTGTGGCTGAAAACTAGTTTGAACGCCGGGTACGGAGGGCCGCTGGCGAAGTACTCGTTGGGATAAACGTCGAACTCGGCGGGATGATCAACCGCCAGCAATTTCACCTGGTCGAGATAAACAGCCTCCTCGAGTGGCTCCATGAAGCGGAAGCTGAGCTTGCCATCTTTCGTGCGGAGCTTGTTGCGGTCGAGTTTGATGTACTCGGTGGGACGCGGAATATTGCGTTCACCCGGCCCGACCCAGTGGCCGACAACGCCGGCGCCCAGCATGTCGCCAACTAATTCATAGTGGTTGCCATCCCAGGCGAACAGGGTGGGACACGAACTGCCGCGCCGGTCAATCTCGGTGAACTCCTGCACGCGGTTCCCTGCAATCTGAATTTCGTCCTGGAGAACCCCAGTAGGCCAGAGCATGCGGACAACGTCAGCCTCGCCGGCCTGTCCGAGGCCCGCAATAATCTCGGTTGAGTTCTGGCCCAGATAGCCCGAGGAGCCGGCGATTTCCCACTTCTGGCGATTGCCCCCGGCAAAGACCTCAAGCTTCGTGCCAATTGCTGACTTATTGTCGTTCAATCCCCTGAGTGACAGACGCAGCCAGTGGTTCTTATTCCCACCCTCGTTGCGCAACAGCACGGCCGTGCCATGGTTCTGAGTGACGAGCAGGTCGGTGGCGCCGTCGCCGTCATAATCGCCGGTGATGAGCGCGCGCGGATCCTTGAGTTCAACCTTGTTTAGCCCGACTTCGGCAGTAACGTCCTTAAACCCATCCGCGCGTTCATTGCGGAATAGGCGAATCTCGCCCTTGCCGTCTTTTGTTACGCCCACCGCGGCAAGATCAACCCAGCCATCATTGTCATAATCGATAGCGGCAACACCCCAAGCCGCGCTCCATTTTGTTTCCGGCAACCTCACGCGTTCAAAGCCCTTCCCTTCGCGATTGCGCCAAAGCGTCAGGGCCTCGGGATTGGCGTGAGTGACAGCGATGTCCATCCATCCGTCATGATCGAAGTCGAGAACGGCAACACCCACCGGCAGCGGAATGACGGACTCAGGCCATAGCTGCCGGGGTAGAAACTTGCCTTCGCGCGGATTTTCAAAGACAGTCGGCATTCGCTCCTGCGTAGTGGAGACAATGTCCACTGCGCGGTCGTTGTTATAGTCCGTACCCGTGGCGGCAATGCTGGGCACGGTGCCTGCCAGTCCGGTCGCTTCGGTTACATCCGTGAAGGTGCCGTTTCCATTATTGCGCCACATCACGTTGCCACTCGTCTCGATATCGAAGGCAGCACCGGCCGGCGTGTTCAGTCGGGTTACATACAAATCCAGATCGCCGTCGTGATCATAGTCGATGAAAGTCAGGCCCAGAGCATGCTGGCTCTTAATGCCGGCCGCTTCAGTGGCATCCTTGAACGTATCGTTCTTCTCGTTGTGAAACAAAATGATTCGACCGTTCACGCTGACGGCCAGATCGACAGCGCCATCGTTGTCGTAATCTCCAGCTGTGCAACCAGTTGCGTGCAACTCGGGGTCCAACTTCGCCTTCTTGGTGATTTCTTCGAATTTTCCGTTGCCAAGATTATGGTAAAGACTTAAACCGCCTTGTTTGCCACCGTCGGCGAGAAGAATGTCGAGTTTGCCGTCACCGTCGTAGTCCAGAAAGCACGCACCAGGCCCCAGAAGGGCAGGCACATCGTGTGCGAGAGGCGCCGCCCGATTCAAAAGGCCCGCCTGCTGGGTTGTATTCACAAATCGCACTTCGATCGCTGGGGACCCGTGCTCTACGAAGGCTGGCGATTCCTCCGCTCGCGAGTACTTCCCCTGCTCGCCATAGGCCAGGCTCATGGTCGCGCCCAGCTTGTTCTGCGTGATGTATTGGAAGCGTGTGAGGTGCTGCCGAGCCACGGTTGTGTCGCCGGACTGTTGATAGGCGCGCGACAGCCCGAACTCGGCTGAAGCGTGTAGCGGGTTCAGCTTGAGCGCGTGCTGGAAGGAATCGATAGCTTGCGGAAATTGTTTCTGCTGAAGATAGACGGTGCCCAATAGATACCATGTATCCGCGTCGTTGGGATCGATCTCCCTGACCCGCCTGAACCCATCCGCTGCCGCTTCCGGCTCGCCGGAATTCTTGTAGATCAGCCCCAGGTTGTACCAGGCATGCGGGTTCTTGGGATCGTTCTTGACCGCGTCCAGCAGCAACTTCTTCGCTTCATCGATGCGCTGCAAATTCGCTAAGGCAATGCCTTGGTTGATGCGCGCCTCCAGCAGTTTGGCATCGAGAGCCGAAGCCGCCTGGAACGCCTTCAGCGCTCTCTCAAAGAGCTGCTGATTCATATAGGCGCAGCCCAGGTTATTCAGACGCGCGGCTTCGGAAGAACTGACTGCCTTCAAACTTTTTTGGGGTGCAGAAGCGAGAAGCGTAAGAGCAACCAGAAATAGGATGGCTGGTGCGACTAGGCTGGAGGATTTCATGAACTGGTCAGTCTACATCACCGCTCTCACGTTGTAGCGCCGCCGTCCCGGCGGCTGTCACGCGGGCGTCCCGCCCGCTCACCGGGCCGGCAAGATGGTGGCGCTACTTTATCGAATCCGTACTCGTCGGTGAGAATTCTGTGGCTTACTTCAGGAAGACTTGTGGCGCTTTGCGATGCGTTTTGCCACCGAGGTCGGTTTAGGCACTGCTTTTCGCTTCGCGTAAGCACGGCTTGAAATCACGCGTCTGCCTTCCTCGATGGTGACGGTCTGATCCCCGGAAATATTGGAGAGTTTGTCTACCTGGCCGCTGGGCCACTGAATTTCGACGGAATCGGCTTTGGTCTTCTCGCCCAGCCCGAAGGTCAGCACCAGTTCGCTCTGGGAGAGATAGCTTGAGCCACTCTTCAACATCTGCCATTGTTTGTCGCCGCCGCTTGCGACGCGCACCACCGCGCCAATGCCATCACGATTCGATTTTGTGCCGACTAACTTGATGCGCAGGCTGTGGTTCGCATTGCCTTCATTGTGGAACAAATACGCGCGGCCTCCATTGGTAGTCACCAGCAAATCGAGCGCGCCATTGTTATCGATATCCGCATAGGCAGCGGCCCGCGCAACTTTGGGCGCGGCAAACGCTGTCCCCATCTGCCCCGTGACTTCCTGGAATTTGCCGCCGCCAAGATTGCGGAACAGATGCGGTGGTTCAGCGTAGCTTACACGCTTTTGCACGCGCTCGATCTCATTTTCAATGTGCCCGTCGGCGACAAAAATGTCGGGCCAGCCATCATTGTCGTAATCGAAAAAGAAACAGCCGAAACCGAGCGTAACCAGCGTGGCACGGCCGACTTCCGAGCGCGGGGCCTCGTCCACAAACAGTCCGTTGCCCTCGTTGTGGTACAGCGAAAGCATCTGGTTGGCAAAATTGGTGATGATGATGCTGGGATGGCCGGAGCGGTCGTAGTCGCCGGCATCGGCGCCCATGCCGGCGCGGGCCACCCCGTCTTCACTGAAGGCAATACCCGCCGAGAGTGCCCTCTCTTCGAACGTTCCGTTCTGCTTGTTGAGATAAAGTTTGTTGGGTTGGGTGTCGTTGGCGAGCAGAACGTCGGGCCATCCGTCGCCGTTGTAATCGAGAATGGCGATGCCCAGGCTCTTGGAGGTGGGATCGTAGAATCCTGCCTTCTGCGTCGCGTCTTCAAATTTCCCGTTGCCTAGGTTATGCCATAGCCGCGCGGATGATCCCTTGTACGATTCCGGCGTGCAGTACGACTTGCGCGTTCCATCCAGCGTGCAGAACAGATCGCCCGCGATCGACCACTGCACGTAATTCGCTACGACCAGATCGAGCTTGCCATCGCGGTCGTAGTCTACCCAGGCCGCGCTCGTTGAAAATTCTTGCGGTCCCCACAGGCCCGCTGCCTTGGTTACTTCGGTGAACGTTCCGTTGCCGTTGTTGTGAAACAGGTGACTCTGACCCAGAGTAGTAATGAATATATCGTCGTGCCCGTCGTTGTCGTAGTCGCCGGTGGCGACACCCAGACCAAACATGGGAACGGCCAGCCCTGCCCTGCGGGTCACGTCGCTGAAGGTTCCGTCTTGATCGTTGTGGTAGAGCTTGGGCGTAGTCGGGCCCATCTTGGCGTGCCCGGGCCAGTCTTCACCGTTGATCAACAGAATGTCGGGATAGCCGTCATTGTCGTAATCGATGAAGGCGCAGCCGGGGCCCATGGTTTCCGGCAGGTATTTTTTTCCGAAGGCGGCATTGTTGTGGGTGAAGCGAATGCCAGCTTGGGCGGTGATGTCACGGAACGTGATGTTCTGGGCATGTGCCGGCACGATCGGCAGCAGGATCGCAGCAGCGGCTAAAGCCGCGAACTTTCGAGAACGATCGGCACGGCTAACGCCGTGCGCTGATACAAACCATAAGAAGCCATGTCCTGGTACAAACGACGAAAAGAGGTTTGGCATTACCTGGAAGCCCCGGAGAAAGAAGTATGTTTCAAAGCCGAGCTGCGCTGGGCGGATCGGAGACCCGCCCCCACCTGATCCAGCGGCACGGAAACGTGCTCGTGAATAGCCTGCCGCTCGTTGTTGTCTTCTGGATTCAGTTGGCGATAGGGTCCAGTGATTGCCTGCGAAGCTTCATCGGCCTTGAAACGCAGGTAGCGAAGCTGGTGTTCGTGCGCCAGTTTCTCATCGCCCAAGCCGTTGTAACAGAGCATCAGGTTGTAGTGGGCCTGCAAATCCTCAGGATCGACGGCCAGAACACCCTGCAATACTTTGATCGCGTCCCGGTACCGGCGTTCGAGAAAGAGAATGCGACCCAAATCGTTCAACGCCACGCGATCGCGAGGATACTGCGCTACGACCTTGCGCAGGTGCTCGGCGGCTTCGTCGTACTTGCCATCAGCTCGCAGGACCTTCGCGTAAAAGAAGTTGGCACGCGCCAGATTGGGATCGATCTGAAGAGCTCTTTCAAGCACGGTGCGCGCGCGCTCCATGTCGCCTTCCTGCACCGCGGCGCGGCCGATATTCACCCAACCATCCGGATTCTTGGAATCGATTTCAGTAATCTTCTGGAAAGCCGCCTGCGCGCCCTTCAGGTCGCCCTGGAGTAGCAGGCCGATGCCATAATCGTTCCAGCGCTGCCAGTCGCTCCCCTGCAAGGCCACTTTGAATTGCGGTACGGGGGCGTTGCGCGGCAGTACTTCAATCGCAACTTCATCTTCGGCTAAAGCCACGATTGGAAGGTCAGGGATTTTTTCTTCCTTGGCCGAGACTCCCTTCAACGTTCCGCTGAACACATATTTCGTGTCGTCGTGGTTCGGTGTGACGTCGCGGCCAGGCTGATTCGGGTCAGGCACTCCGGCAAACGCAAACTGCGTATTCCACCAGGCAAACTTGCGATAGCAAAGCCGCGCGTGCAAGGTAATCTTGTTGCCGGCGTTCTCCGGAATGCGGACGCGGTAATGAATTGTGTCCGCAGCCCCGGGAGGAATCAGGTGCACATACACCACTGCGCGGGTTGACCAGGCGTTTCTCTTATTAATCGGATTGCCATGATCATCAACCTGGAGCGAACGGTAGAAATGTGCGCCCTTCTCCACCGGGCCTTTGCCGTTGTCCTCGACCATGCCACTCCAGAAAATCGTCTGACCTTTGTCGTCAGTGCCCTTGAGTTCCAGCCAGGTGTCGTAGGCATCCACGGTGCCACCCGGGAAAAAGTGACCTAACTTCTTCGTGCGAACAACAACGTCCACCCGAACCGTATCTCCGCGTCGAACCGCCGGTTGAACCCGGTTAAGGGGTGCGGTGACAGGCGAGGCTTCCGTGATTGCTCCGGGTGTGATCTTCGCTTCCGCTTCTTCTCCCACCGCAAAGGTCGTGGCCACCTCGGCTTGCGCATGGGCGCCTTGCTTACTTTCGGCCCGGGCGGGCGAGAGCGCGAAGATATCCACGCTCATGATTCCGTTTTTTAGAAAATCTTCGGTGATCTTGAGCTGCGCGGCGTCTTCATTCGCGGTTGGAACAGCGGTGTTGGCCGCCGGAAAACGATGGGAGTGAACGAATCCATTCACATTGCCCGCATCTTTGGACGGCGCCATTGGCATGTGACAGTCCGCGCACTGAGCAGGCTTGGGCGGGTAGTAGAAAGAGCGCGCGCCCTGCCCTGAAACTCCGCTGGCCTGCCAGTTGTCATATTCGTTGAAGCCGCGAATCCAGCGATAGTGATTCACCGGAACATCCAGGTGCACCTTGTGGCAGGAAGAACAAAACTCGGCAGTCTGGTTCCGCATGAACGGCTTCAGAAACACGCGGCGGTGCGGCTCGGGGTTCAGGTTGGTCAGAAAATCATGCAGCACGCGCACGATAGGATTCTTGCTGGCGGCTAGCTCGTGCAGCTTGGGATATTCCAAATAGAAATCGCCTTGCCCCATGGTGCTTTTCACTCGGGCAATGGAGTGGCACATCATGCAACCCAAACCGGCCTGGGCTTCCGGGGCATGCACGAATTCCTTGATCGGCCGATCCATCTTGCCTGCGTATAGCACCGCCGGATCGTGACACCCGCCGCACCACTTCGACGACCGCGTGCCAATCGTGTCCTGCATGTATTCAATGCTCTTGCGATACCACTGGTTATTGAAGGACGAGAAGTGGTGAACCGAGCTGTACCACTGGTTATAGATGTCCTGGTGGCAGCGTTTGCAGGAATCCGACTCCATGAAAAACTTGCTGGGGATTTTCTGCCCGCCGTAAATCTGCGCCGAACTGGGGAAGAAAGGACCTTTGGGGCCGTCGCCCTCACCATCCATGCTGGGGGGAGGATCTGAAGGATTCGCAATGACCGCACTGGTTTGCCAACGCGACACGCGCAGGTAGCGAGCGCCCGCACCTAGTCCGGCAAGCAGGATCAGGCATATTGCCGTGCGTAGGATTGCCGAGACCGTACCGCCGGCCACCCAGCCCCGGCTTCCTGCCCAGATCGCGAATAGAATTCCGACGCCTACACCGGAAAGGAGGATATGAGTGTACAGCCAATTCCACTCTGCTCGGGGAGTTCCCGTATAAATCAGGACCAGACCTACAAGGCCGCCCGCGCTGAGGGCGATCCTTCCAAGCGAGTGCCCGATCTGCCGGTTTCCAACGGCACGCCATAGTGTGGGGATCAGCAGCACGGTTGCAACAACTCCTCCGAGCACATGCAACAGAACAATTACGGGATAGATAAGGTTGGGTTGCGGGAAGGCAAACAGATATCCAGCGGAGATGAACAGAAACACCACCAGTGCGGTAAGTACTCGGCCATTGGCAAAAGCTTCTCGCATTCCGATCCAGCGAGCAGCACCGAACGGACCCACAATTCCGCTGGGCTGTGAAAGAGATTTCGGCGAAAAGCTTACCCTCTTCGCGGGCAGAGTACCGTAGTATAAAAATACTAGGCCGGCTTCTAATCGATCGGCGGTTTGCGCCAGCCGCCGCAACCTTGTTCAACCGCCGCGGCGACTCCGAGCACCAACTCTTCCTGCCAGGGTAGCCCCACAACCTGCACTCCGATAGGCAAGCCCTCGGGCGAAGGCGCCGCGGGTACGACCGCAGCTGGCATGCCCAACAGATTGAACCATTCGCAATAGCTCCAGGCATCGAGGTAATTCACAGTTTTGCCAACGATTTCCCAGCTGCGCTCGCCATGGCGGAAGGCAGGAACCGCCGCTACTGGACAGAGCAGGATCGGAATCTCCTTCATTTGCCTAAAAACTTGTGTGCGCAACACGTCCCGCTGAATCCAGGTATCGAGCAGGGTCTGAGCGGTGTGCGGTGTTTCCGCCGCTGTCCACCCGGCAAATTCTTTGAGAATCGGGCTGAGCTCACTCTCATGGCCAGTCGTCATCGGCCCGAGCAGCATCGCGCCACCCAGACCGAAAAATTTCCACCACAATTCGCGCGCTCGTTCGAGACCCTCAGGACGAAAGCGGCAGACGTTGAAGCCAGCCTGCTCCAATCTGAGCGCTGCGCTGCGAACTACGGCGCGCGTTGCCGCCGTGACCGGAGTGCGCCCATCATCTTCGAAGTATCCGATGCGCACTCTTCGTATTTCTTCCGGACTGTACTTGCGCAAAGGCACGGGCGCGGCGCTCGGGTCGCCTTCGTCCGGTCCCTGCATGATTTCGAACAAGGCCTGGACATCAGCCACAGTGCGCGCCATCGGGCCGACCACGCCGAGAAGCGCGAATGGGCCCACTGAATTCGGGAAATGGCCGCCTGCTGGAATACGTCCCGGAGTCGGCTTCAGACCACAAATACCGCTGAAATGTGCGGGAACTCGAATTGAACCGCCGCCGTCGCTGCCTACTCCCCCCGCCGAACAGCAAGCCGCAATTGCTGCCGCTTCCCCGCCACTGGAACCACCGGGGGTGCGTGACAAATCCCAGGGATTATTGGTGCGTCCATAAATGAGGTTGTCGGTTTCCCAAGCCATGAGCAGTTCGGGGCAATTCGTGACGCCCAATACGATTGCGCCCGCTGCCCGTAGACGGCTAACTAAAGGCGCATCATGGTTCGCAACGTATCCTTTTCTTAATTTTGTTCCCGCCTCGCAGCGAAGCCCCGCCACGTCAATGGAACTCTTGATGCTAATGGGCACGCCGTTGAGCGGGCCAAGACCCGGTCCGTGTTCCACGGCCCGTTCGGCAGTCCGTGCATCGCGCAGCGCCCGCTGGGAGTCAAGTTGCACAAAGGCCTTCAGCTTGGAATGGAGCTTCTCAATGCGGGAAAGATGCGCTTTGACCAGTTCGACTGGTGAAACTTCTCTCTGACGAACCAGATCGGCCATGGCCAAGGCCGACAGGCGAGTCACGTCACCCATGTTGCTGGAGCACCTCAGACGTGAAGCGTGAGTTTAGCATGGGGGAAACCGGCCGCTTGCGGGCAAGCGGAATCGAGGCTAGAGCCGGGACGCGTGTGCCTCGATATCGTAGCGACCGCTGGATGGTCACCTAGGCCGCATTCTTGTTGGTCTCTTTCAGACCTAAGCACTGGGCAACAAGCTCACGCAGAGCACAGAAGCGCCGCTCGTTGTCGGGGGAATTTCTTAACCTCTCATTGAAGACTTGATGGCTGGATTCTGCTAAGAGCCTCTCCTGGAATCGCCGCGCCTCAGCTCTTGGGTATTGAGCGAGCTTGCTGCGCACGCGGTTGACATGTTCCCTGAGAGCCCCTCGCAGTTCTATACATTGCTGCAGGCCATCAGCGTTTTCGGCCGCCCTGATTCTGGCACACAGCTCCTCTATACGATCTTCCAAGCGGCGCTTCATTCAATCCAGTGTGGCATACAGGAAATTTTCCGCATATACGGTAGAGACCCGACGAGGCTTTACAGGAAACACCTGAGAATAACCTCACCGAGAGTGACCGAGCCGCCCCGCCGCACAAGAAACTTCGCTGGCAATTTGGAGACGCTGGCTCGGGGAGGGCCGGTTTAGCTCTGGAGGGCTGGGAATGCGACTCTGGTTTCAGAGCCGCGTACCGCTCGGGCAGGAGATCGCTTGCCGCGGCGGGACAGCCAGCTTCTTAAGCGTCGCTGAGTGGCTGGTGGAAGATAGCTGAAGAACATTCCCGCTCGGCCCGAGTCATCTACCCAAATGACTTCTGCAGTTCCTTCGATGGCACGAGTGCTGCCCGGCAACAAGAAATGTACCGGCACCTGCCCTAGGGTAGGTAAAGGGTCGGCAGCCTGTACCGACAACCCGCCCTCGTTAAGGTCCAACATCAGGGCAGGTATGGCCAGACTCTTGCCGAACATCAAGTACACGACGGTTTCCACTTTGTGCCGGGGGGAACAGCGGCGGTCGTCGCCCATGAAACCGCGCGCCGCACGCAGCGACCGGGAAATCTGGTCCAGCTCCAGCGGCTTGTACAGAACGAAATTCGCTCCCGCCTGATACGTGCTTGCGATGTCGGTCGATGCCCCGATCATGGCGAAAATGACAGGCCGTTGCTGCGCCGGCGCCAGTCGTGCCAACTTCGCCACCTGGGCGCCACCCGGCAAGTCGAAATCGAGCACCAGCGCCGAATAATTGCCCTTGGCCAATAGCTCAATTGCTTCCTGCGCAGACAAGCAGCAGTCCTGGCCAATGCCAAGCTCGTCCAGGACACGCGCCAGCAGGCGCAGGGCTTGCGGGCTACGGCACATCATCAGAGCCTTCGGCTTCATGCCATCGAGCTTATGCTGCGCAAGGTGGAGCGTAAAGTAACGCCAGTAATCCTGCCATCTTACTGATGGTACTGGAGTTTGATGCGGAAGTAAGCGGGGGTAAAGACTACGCGCCGACCAGCTTTTCCAATCCAGCCCGATTCTTAATAAGGAGAGTGGAACCGCGGAGCTGCGCTAGTTGTTTATCGCGGAACTCTCCCAGAACGCGGGTCACGGTCTCGCGCGAGGTGCCGATCAACTGGGCCATTTCCTCATGGGTGAGGGAGACCTTGATGCGTATTCCATCCTTGGTTGTTTCACCGTCGGCGGACCACTCCAGCAGCAGGCGGGCAAGCTTTTCCGAAACCGAGTGAGAAAGGCCAAGAGAGCGGATCATCTCGTACGCGTTCTGGCAATTCTGACTGAGGTGCTGTGCCGCGTGCAGGCAGGCATCGCCGTGGTTTTGCAGGAAGCGCAGGAAATCTTCGCGCTTAATGAAGTCCATCTGACAAGGCTGGAGCGCCTCCGCCGTGAGTTCATAGGGTTTGCCGGAAACGGTGGCGTGCAACCCCAGGACCTCACCCGCCTGGGCAATGCGCAGGATGAGAGTCTTGCCATCCCGTGAGGTCGTGGACAGCTTCACCCGGCCGGAGCAAACAATGTACACGCCTCGCGGAGATTGGCCTTCCACAAACAATACCGCGCCCTGCGGGTATCCGCTGGCGTACTTGATTTGCTCCAGATCTTGGAGAGCGGCTTTCGGCAGGTCGCAAAAGAAGCCTGCTTCGCGCAGCTTGCAAATCAGGCAGTTCTCCGTGATCTGCAAACCATAAGGGGACGAACCCATCTGCACCTCCGAACGCGCGGCAAAGCGCAATATATCACCGAAAGCAGTGATTCGCAGCACTGTTGGTGACCACGTGTCAGGCTCGATGACTGACAAAGTCCGTCCCGCTTGGCAGAACGCGCATCTATAGGTACTCCATCGCCATTTAACTAAGATTGCTGGAGAGAAAGACTCGTGAATCCCCAAAACGTGCGCGGTCCAGTTCTGATCCTGCTGGTCTCATTCCTATGCGCTAGTGCTCTTTCGCAAGACCCATCCGCCCCACCAGCGATGCCTGAAGCTGGTTCCGTGTTCTTCCAGACCCGTTTTGCTTCTGGCCAAATGCAAAACGATCCTGCCGGCTCGGCGAGTCCGGCCCGCCAGGATACAAGCAGCGTCAAGACGGCGCGTGCTTTGAAGCGCTTTGGCAAAGACCAGTCCGACATTTACTCCGCCCCTTTCCGTGTTCGTAATCTCAAATGGGACGCACTGGTTCTGGCCGGGACCGCGGGACTCATTGCCACGGACCGGCAGGCCAGCCGCGCACTACCGACTACCCATCTCGATCTGAGCCGCAGTCTTTCCAACGCCGGGCTGGTCGGCACTACCGCCGCCCTGGGAGGACTTTGGATCTACGGCATCAAGACCCACGACGAACATGCCAGCGAAACCGGCACACTCGCTGTGGAGTCACTCGCTAACACCGCGACCGTCTACGCACTGACGCAACTTGTATTTGGCCGTGAGCGCCCGGCCGAAGGAACAGGTAACGGGCGTTTCTGGATTCACAACGGTTTAAACAGCTCGTTCCCCTCGGGCCATGCGCTGTTCACCTGGACCATGGCCAGCGTCGCAGCACATCAATACCCTCGACCTTGGGTCGAATTGCTCGCCTACGGGACCGCCGCTACTGTTTCTGCAACCCGCTACACTGGCCGCCTGCACTATCCATCCGATGTCGTGGTCGGGAGTCTCATCGGATACCTGATCGGCACGCACATCTTTCATGCGCACCGTAAGAGCCGGAGCGTTCAGGAGCTTGCAGAACAGCGTGCGCGAACCGAGGCTGCAGGAAATGTCCGGTCGAACACAGCATGGCGTTGGAAGACCAGTCCGTTGGAGGCGTACAGGAGAAAATTGAGGAAGAGATGAAACGCATTCTTAAGCGGAGTAAATTAAAGATCAATCGTGATACCCGCAACAACCAGCGACGGCAATACTCCCCTTCCGCGGGACGAACTTGCGCCCTCATCCCCAATCTCGCACAGGAGGAACTAAATGAATGGGAGCGGGAGAACATACTGCTCGCCAGGGAATGGGCGACTCAAGACCGCACCAGCCCGATTGCTATGGCGTCTGACGAATACGTACGAAAGCTGCACGGGAAGATGTTCGACGAAACATGGAAGTGGGCGGGCACGTACCGGCTTACGGAAAAAAATATCGGTGTTCCAGTTCATGAAATTCGAGAGAGGCTCGTAGCACTGTTCCGTAATGTTCGTTACTGGATTGAGAACAGCACATACTCAGCCGATGAAACCGCCGTCCGGTTTCACCATCGACTTGTACTAATTCATCCATTTCCGAACGGCAACGGTAGGCACGCACGAGATATCTGGAAGCGATCAGAGCGGCGGATAAATGGCGACATTCAGCTGCTTCTCAAGGCTGCTCGCTCATAACGGTTGCGCTTAGTTAGAGACTCATAGGCTAGAATAATGCCGTCGATTCTCAGCCCCGAGGAATTCCCCATGGCACACCAGCATTCCCCTCGATTCCTGAAAATAGTCGACGACGCCAGGAAGCGCGTGCGAGAAACGAATATTGACGATGTCAAAGCCAAGCTCGATCGCGGCGAGAAGTTCGTGCTCATCGACGTCCGCGAAGAAAGTGAATATGCAAAAGACCACCTCCCCGGCGCCATTCACCTCGGAAAGGGAGTCATCGAGCGGGACGTTGAAGAGCATGTCCCCGATCTGAACACCCCCATGATTCTTTATTGCGGTGGGGGATTCCGTTCGGCCCTGGCCGCCGACAACCTGCAAAAAATGGGCTACAAAAATGTGATTTCCATGGACGGCGGGGTTCGTGGCTGGCGCGAAAAGGGGTTTCCGATGACTAAGGGGTGACCTCGGATGAACCTGTTTGTCAGGCCGAGTCGACGATACCGCGCGATCGAAATCTAAAGTTGCATGGCCTTGTCTAAGGCTCTTTTCTCCGTCGCGGTCAAAGGCCTGGAACTACCTTTGGGAAGATCACCTAGGGTGAGTGGTCCGATAGCGATTCGCACCAAACGCAGCACTTCGATTCCCAACTGCTCGAACATGCGCCGAATCTGCCGATTTCTTCCTTCGTCTAATACGATCTCAACCCAGGTGCGGCGCTCGCCCCCGCGCACGATGCGTGCCGCCTTGGCCCGAAGGACATCGCCCTCGTCGGTCTTGATGCCCTTCACTAACGAATCGAGGATTTGCTCGTCAACCGGAGCAGCGACCCGCACGTGATACGCCTTATCTAAGTGGGTCTCTGGCGCCAGGATTCGTGCCGCCCATTCGGAATCGTTCGTCATTAGCAGCAGCCCTTCGCTCGCCTTATCGAGACGCCCAACCGGCGCAACCCAGGACGCCTTTTCTCCCAGGCTTGCGAAAACCGTCTTGCGCCCCTTCTCATCGGAGGCCGTCGTGACTACGCCCTGCGACTTGTTCAGGACAAAGTAAAGTTTTGCCTCTGCAGCAAGCCTCTTCCCGTCGACGTCGATGCGGTCTTTTTTGAGGTTCACCGGCGTCTCCGGACTCCGACGAGAAGCACCGTTCAGGGTCACACGTCCGGCGCGAATCAACTCGGCTGCCCGGGATCGCGAGCAGTACCCCAGCTTGGACATTGCGCGCGCCAGACCGACTTTCCGGGAATCGCGGTTCACGGCTTCAGCTTCTCCGACGTGACTCTCATCTTTACAGATGCCCAGTTAAATCAACCCGTTGCGGCTATCCGGCCTACCCGAACGCCTACCCCAAATTAAAGGGTCTACTGGATACCGACCAGTTCTAACAAGCTTCAGACTGGATATTGGAAAAATACTTACTGGAGGCTTCTTTATATGCGAGCAAAGACAACTAGGTTGTCTGTTTTGCTTTTGTGCTGCACGTGGGTAGCGGCGCAAGGCACATCGCCCAGCAGCAGCCGAGGACAGAGTAGCAGTACGGGTCAAACGAATCAGAGGACTCAGACACCCTCAACTCAGACCACTTCTCCGACGCAGAGTACTTCACCGGCTCAAAGCTCTTCTCCAACGCAGAGCGCACCTCCCAGCAGCACCGGACAGACGAGCCCGAATCCATCTTCGGGAGTCGCACCCAGCGACGCGAGTACCAGCACTTCGCAAAGCACAACTTCCACTCAGAGCACACCGACTACGACCCAAAGCCCCACCGGCGCTTCTCCGAACGGCTCACCTCAGGGCGAGAGCACCACGGGTACGCCTCCGAGTGGATCTACTCCTAGCGCAACCGGCACGCCGTCCGGCAGTACCGCGGGAGAAAATGCGATCAAGGGTTGTTTGAGCGGCTCGCCCATGACGGGCACCTATGTCCTCACCGACAGCCAAAGCGGGGTGAGCTACAACCTTATCGGTGCGAATGACAAGCTCCGAACGCATGTAGGCGAAGAAATCCAGGTCAGGGGCCAGCCGGCGAGCAGCACGGTTGGAACCTCCGCGAGTTCGTCCAGCCTGGGTGCGAATCCCTCGCCCGAAGCCGGTTCCGGCGCTCAGGGTGGGGTGAGCAGCACGAATCCCAATAATAGTGCGGGCAGCGTTTCAGGGACCGGAACCTCCGGTGCTGCGAACAGCGGGAATGCCGGCAGCACAAATCAAACCGGTAGTGCGGCTCCTCAGACATTTCAGGTGACCGACGTGACCAAGGTTGCAGATCATTGCACCGCACAAGGCGCCAGGCCCTCTGCTTCCTTGGGCAACCACTACGCGAGCGCAGGTCTGATGGCCGCCAGCATGGAGCCGCAACAGACCGGAACTGGCACCGGCTCTAATACAAGCTCAGCGGGACAGACGGGCACGAGTACTGCTCCCATGCCGCAAACTGCAACTCCGGCAGCACAGACCGCAACCCCGTCGGCCCAGACGGCAACACCTAGCACTAACCCGAGCACGATGCCGCCGAGCACAAGCAGCACAAGCGCGACCACGACAATAACCACAACGCCGGGAACCACTACCGCAACGCCCAGCACGACTACGCCCGGCACAACTTCGCCGAGCACGAGTACGACTCCGAGCACCACGCCTTCCAGCACGGCGACGCCGGAGTCAAGTACGACTCCAAGCGCAACCGGAAGTTCGTCGCGGACGTCAAACGGCACGCCAACACCTGGAACCACCCCGAGCACAACCGCCGGAACTTCTCCGTGTACCACGACGCCGGGAACAACCGCGCCGAGCCTGTCTACCAGTGGTCAGGCCATGCCGGGCACCACCACTGCACCTAGCACAACTTCAACTCCGGGCAGCACCACCGCCTCCGGCGCGGCCACGAACCCTTGCATGACGCCGCAGTCCAACACGACTACTACTACTCCACCGCAGCAACCGCAGTAGCCGCTGCGCAGGATTAATTTGCGGGGCCCGGAATCGGTCGGAATCGGGCCCTTTTGCTTTTCGCAATGAAATGAAAAGCTGGCTGGACAAGGTGGCTTGCGAGTCAGACAATTGCAATGATGGAGGTGGGTCTCGGACCCACTCTTCACGATAGAAGGTCGAGCCCGCCTCAGCCGAACTAGAGTTGTTGGATCAAAATATGCAGATGCGAACTCTTTTCCTTTCAGGGCTGCTGCTGTTGTCATCGGTCTGCCTGGCACAGACGGATCAGAAATCCTGGACAAGCACTGACCAGCAGCAGAGCCCTTCCGGCAGCTGGAATCCAACCCGCACTAGAACGACTCATGCGGAAACCAACGGCCGCACGGTGGACAGGCAGTCGGTCGAACGACTCGGGCCGGACGGAGGCTATGTTCCCTATCTTGATACCGAAAGGGAAACGGTTCGCGTGAATGCGACCACCACGCGAACCATCGAGCGCACATTCGCCAGGGACCCCGATGGCGGCAAAAAGCTCATGCAGGTGACCGAAGAAGAGACTCGCGCCGGGGGGAGCGGCGAGCAGAAGCTGGTGCGAACGACTTCGAATCCCGACGTCAATGGCCAGTTGCAGGTGACCAGGCGCGAGATGCAAAACACGCGGCCGACTGGTGCCGGCACTCAGGAAATCACCACCACGGTTCTAAGTCCTGACATTAATGGCGGCTTCACGCCCAGCCTAAAAACGGAAGAACATCGCACGAAAAGCAAAGATGCGGTCCAGTATCGCAAGTCGACCCTCCTGCCGGACGGCAATGGAAATTGGCAGGTCAACGAGGTTAGCGAAGGCACAATCAGAGACAGTGGTAAAGAACAGACTAAAGAAGAAAATATTCTCAGGCCTGGTTCCGACGGCAAACTCGCCGTCGAGGAACGGACGGTGACAAAGGAATCGCAAGACAAGGCAGGCGAAACGCGGCAGACCGTCGAGAGTTACTCCACACAGGTTCCGGGAGGGGTTGGCGATGGCCGCCTGCAATTGAACCAACGCGTGACCACAATTCGTCAGGTGCGCCCTGGAGGCGGGCAGTCTACGGTCGAGGAAGTAGAGCAACCCAACCCTCGATCCCCAGCGGAAAGCCCGCGACTCACCCAGAAAAGCATCGACATTGTGCGGCCAACTCTCAGCGGCGCACAGGAGCAGACTCGAACGATTCAGTCGCTAGACGCCAATGGAAATCTCGGCGTGGTATGGATCGACACCGCTAAGATATCCGGTACACCTACCATTCAGGTAGACACTAAGAAGAAAACCGATAACTCCCCAGTGCAGGTCAACACAGTGAGTCCCTCCAAACAGCGGTAGGAAAATCCCCCGGCATAGCTCGGGAAAACCTGTACTCGGATGCGCTATTCCGTAACAATAACTTTACAGTCAATTTACATAGTGCTTGCGCCTCCGCAACGATGAAAACCCACGCCCAGCCCAGAATCGCAGCGGTCGCAATGAAGGTGGAGTTAATCGCGCCACTTCATGATCACGGCTATCTGATGCTGCGGCCGCCTTGCTCCCAGGGTACAGCCATAGACAGGAACTCCGGTTCGATCCGGAGCTACCGATCTTAGCGGCCATCAGCAGGGAAATCAGAGAAGGGGGAGTACGGGGACGCTCGGTCTTAGACCGGGTATTTCTTCCTACTTACCCCCGATTTTGCTCCAGGTTAAACACTCCCTCCCGCCTCGGCTGGCGTGTGCACATGCAATTAGGAGTTTTTGCACTCGCTCTACGTGTCTCTACGTGGCCTGAGGATGAAAATGCTGCACCGCTAGATAGTTAGCGTGCCCAGGAATTCAGAGTACGAGGTGAGGTCAATGAAAAGAAAAATGTTCCTGCTGGTGGGTCTGACGTTAGTAATTGCGAGCGTTCTGGGAATCGTGGTCTCGGCTCATGGACCGAGAACGTCCGCGGCCAAAGTCACCCAGATGACGGATGCGGCCTTCCGCGACGGCATGTTCCAGGCAAAACTCGACGTTGAGCGCGGCAAAGCACCTCACTTGGCGAGCGGCCGCTGGAGCACCTTTTCCGACCGTGCCTTGTTCATAGCTGGGTACCAGCAGGGCTACCGTGAATTCTCGGCGGCGCATGCCGGCGCGTTGCCTCAGCCTACTGTCGCACAACTGGCGGGCTACGCAGATGGAATGCTGGATGGCGCCGGAGACCGCCGCTCCGCGCAACCGTTTCAAGTTGAACGGACGGAGAAGTTCAAGAACGCCGGTCAGAAGTCGGCTTCGGCGACTGAACAATACACGCAGTACTACCGCCGTGCTTACTCGGATGGCTATCAGCAGGGCTACTACGCCCAGCCGGACCAACAGGAACTGAAAGCTGTGGGGCAGAGCTCGTCGCCTTTCTAGGTTGAGCTGTCAATCGAGTCGCGCCCGCCCCTAAAAAATCGCCCCAGGAGCGTCTTTTATTATGAAGTACACCTTGTCTCTCAGGTTGATTGCGGTTCTCTTTGTGTTAGTGGCAAGTCTTGAAAATGGCCAGGCCGGCAATGCCGCTTCCAGCAATGACACTTCGGGCTCAGGCACTTCTTCGGTAATGGGCCGAGTTCGCCTTGAAGGTACAGCCCCCGCGCACACCCGTATCAACATGGCCACCGATCCGAGCTGTGCGAAGGCTCACGCAGGTGCAGTGGTCAGCGACGATTTCGTCGTGGGAAGTGACGGTTCGCTGGGTAACGTGGTGGTGTTCGTCTCTGACGGGCTTGGCGATCGCAGTTTCGAGGTCCCCGGCACGCCGGCAGTGATCGAACAGAAGGGATGCGTCTATCAGCCCCATGTGGCTGCGGTGCGTGCCAACCAGAAGATCAAAGTGGTGAACGAGGACAATACGATTCACAATATTCATCCTGTTCCCGCCAATAATCGCGAGTGGAACAAGGCCGAGCCGGGCGGTACCACGATTGAAGAGAGCTTCGCGCGCGAAGAAATTGCCATCCCGGTGAAATGCAATGTGCACCCCTGGATGCGCAGCTACATCGCGGTTTTCAAGCATCCGTTCTTCGCCGTGACCGGGAAGGATGGGAGCTTTGATTTACGCGACCTGCCGCCGGGTGAGTACACGGTGAAGGCTTGGCACGAAAAGCTGGGAACTATGACCCAGAAGGTCAAGATCGTGCCCGGAGAGTCGAAGACAATCGACTTCGTCTTTAAAGCGTCGGGCCGGCCGATTTCGTAGGGGACATGCCAGGCCCTCCCTCCAGAGTGGCATAGCTGTACTTTACCTGGTGGAACGGGGACTGTGTGATCGATCCCTGGCTGCCAGCCGGTGCCGACGGCGACCAAGTCATCGACTCCCGCTCGATGTTGTATTCCCATTCCTGCCCACATCCGCGGCAGTCTTTGGCCGCACCATTGGAAAACACGATCTCCTTGAATCCCATTTGTTTGGCCTGCTCGCTAACTGCTCGCGAACTGACTACTTTAAACACTCTCTGCGGGGTCAATCTCGACGAACGCACACGCAGCATGGTGTTGTCTTTGCCTGCGAGCCTGACATGCGCGGGAATCCCCATCGCCTGCAGCTCGCTCTGGAACTGCCGGGCAAAGTTCGCTCGACTGGTGGTGGTTTGCGGCTGAGCCTCGATCAGCGAACTCATTCCGAGCACGATGGCTAGCAGAGATAACTGTCCAATGGTTGATTTTATTGTTCTCATGGGACTGGCAGGATAACCCGAACCAAGCGCACCCTCCATGTCACCGAAGTAACGTCCTTGTCGATACTAAAAGGCCGGTTCACTCGTCCAGAGTCCAAGGCGCCTATCTCACTGGTGATAGGTATATCTGAAGGGATAGCCGCAGAAGGCGAAAACTGAGGCTTCTGGCATAGACAACCACTCGGGGTGTCCGTCTTTACAGCAGCACAATCAACCAGCTAGATCGAAACGTGCGATGGCGAAACTGTCAGAACAACTTTGGCAGAGCGAGTGCTGTTTAGTTCGACGGCCAAGGTTGAAAGCACCTCACGCCAAGCGGTTTCAAGAGGTAGAAACAGGTGGGGAGCTCTTCGACGCGAGGCTAACAAAGCTTAGGAGGAGGAGTTATGAAAAAGCAACATTTGTTCTCTCTGCTCGTAATGGTTGTTCTGCTCGCAGCGGGATCGCTTCACGCCCAGACTGGCGAGGTGAAGGCTACCATTCCTTTCGATTTCACAGCAGGAAACATGAGTTTAGCGGCAGGTGAATACAGCATCACATCTATGAGCGATGCCGGTCGCATCTTGTCGGTCGCTGGTGCCAGTTCCAAAGGTCTTGTCGGCTCTCACGCGGCAGAAAAAATGGAAGCGCCGGCAAAAACCATGCTGGTGTTCCACCGGTATGGCAACCGCTATTTCCTCTATCAGATCTGGGTGGAGGGCAACAATCGCGGGCGTGAGCTACCGAGGACGCCGTCGGAGAAAGAGCTGGCGAGCAATGGTCGGCCTACGTTGGTCGCAGTACTTGCCTACAAGTGAGCCGAATGCCTGATCTCGATTCCACGCGTCCCGAATCAATCTGTCAATGTCAGGGCGTCCCGCAGCCCAATGGGATGCCCTGAGGCATTTCAATCGAACTACTCAATTACCAACCCAAATATCAGCCTTCAGCAGTCAGAACATGCCGTGAAGGTTTAAACTGTCTGACGGAGATAGTTGCATGAAGCGCCGGGAATTCATCATCGGCTCTGCCTATGGGCTCGGAGCCGCATGGCTCAGCTCCCAACCGTTCGCCGCCAAACTTTGGAGCCAGACACTCGCCCGAAAATTTAGCGCCAGCGACACCGTCACACTGGGGAAGACCGGCATCAAGACAAGCCGTCTGGCGATGGGCACCGGAACCGTGGGATCAGGACACACATCGCATCAAAGCGCGCTCGGCGTCAAGGGTCTGTCCGATCTTCTCCTTAACGGCTACGATCATGGCCTGCGCTTCTTCGATACCGCCGATTCCTACGGCAGCCATCCCCATGTCGCCGACGCGCTGAGCCATATCGCGCGCGACAGAGTCACCGTTATGACCAAGACCTGGGCGCGCGATCCACAAAGTGCGCGCGCCGATCTTGACCGCTTCCGCCGTGAGCTCAAGACCGATTACATTGACATCTGCCTCATGCACTGTGTCACCGAGGGGGATTGGACGACGCGCTTCCGGGGCGTGATGGACGTCCTCTCAGAAGCCAAGCAGAAGGGGATCATCCGCACTCACGGATGTTCTTGTCACAGCATCGAGGCTCTTCGCGCCGCCGCCAAGTCTCCCTGGGTCGAGGTGGATCTGGTTCGCATGAATCCGATTGGTTCGCACATGGATGCGGACCCTGAGACAGTCGCCAGCGTCATTCGCGAAATGCGGGCAGCCGGCAAAGGCATTATCGGCATGAAGATCTTGGGCCAGGGCGATCTGAGAAACCGCCAGGACGAGGCTCTGAAATTCGCGCTCTCACTCCAGCTACTCGACGCCTTTACCATCGGCGCGGAAAGCAAGGCGGAACAAGAGGATCTGATCCGGCGCATCGGCGCTCGAGCTTAGCCATTGTAAGGGTGGATGTGCTAGGCTGGAATCTCTGTCAGGAACCCTGAGCTCTCAACAGTATTGAATCCAAATTTTGGTAAATCTGCTCAAAACATAAAAAGGAGAGCAGCATGTCTCTGCGCATCAACTCCGAAGCCCCCAACTTTACGGCCGAAACTACGGAGGGCAGGATCAACTTTCACGAATGGATCGGCAATGGCTGGGCGATCCTGTTCTCGCACCCAAAGGATTTCACTCCCGTCTGCACCACCGAGCTTGGCTACATGGCGGGCCTCGAACCCCAGTTCGCAAAACGCAACTGCAAGATCATCGGCTTGAGCGTCGACCCGGTAAGCAGTCACGGCAAGTGGGCTGCGGATATTCAAGAGACTCAGGGTCATAAGGTGAACTATCCCATGATCGGAGACCCGGAGCTCAAGGTCGCGAAGCTCTACGACATGCTGCCTGCCGAGGCTGGCGATAGCTGCGAGGGTCGTACGGCCGCCGACAATGCAACCGTGCGCACCGTCTTCATCATCGGCCCCGACAAGAAGATCAAGCTGATGCTCAGTTATCCGATGTCGAGTGGGCGCAATTTCGACGAAGTGCTGCGGGTGCTGGATTCACTTCAGCTCAGCGCCAAACACAATGTGGCTACGCCGGTGAACTGGAAGCCGGGGGAGGATGTCATCATCCCGACTTCGGTGACCGAAGAACAGGCCAAACAGAAATATCCCATGGGATGGAAGACGCTTAAATCTTATCTGCGGGTTGTGGCTCAGCCGAAGTAAGGCAACCGACGGCTGCCAGCAATCTTCAGGATGGGCGCCAGAAAAGGCTCGCCCATTCAGCAGTTCCCGAAAATCACGCGGCATCGGCTTTCAAGGTGTCGCCGCGGGCTGGACCGCTCATCAAGCCAGCGGTCGAAGGGATGTTTTCGGGAGAGCGAATCTCGAACAGAGAACGCAGTTTGGTCAGATCAAGCAATTCCCGCACTGACTTTGAGGGAATCAGTTCCATTCTTACGCCGGCGCCGCTAGCCCATTGATTGAGAAACACCAACACTCCCAAGCCGCGCGCATCAACCCGGTTCACACCAGTCATGTCGAGCACAACAGCTCGCTCATTCTGCTGAGAAATGACTGTGTTATACAGAGTCCAGGCTCCTTCTCCCGCAACCAGCCTGCCTGAGCAATGCAAAATCAAAACGTCGTGAGACTTCTCGGCTATTACGTTCAACATGCAATCTCCCCGGCACGACCCGTTGTTGCCACGTTGAAGCTTTTAGTTCTCTTGGATGATCTGCTCTATCTGATGTGATCAGGAGATTGGGGACGCAAAGAGTTTTTCCGCTCCCGAGTTTGGTCCTGCGGCGCGCCCTTGGTCTGAGCGTGTAACAAAAAAGTAATGTGATATTCACACCGCGCTTACATCTTTCAGCATCTACTCCGCTACTTTTTTGGTTGAGCAGATCAAATCAATCTCAGGAGGTGCACCGTGGCTCGAACATTTTGGGCAGCATTCCTCGGGACTCTCGCAACCTGCCTATTCACCCCTCAAACCACCTTCGCAGACGGCAATCTGCGGCATGTGAATCACATAATTATTGTCATGCAGGAAAACCATTCCTTCGACAACTACTTCGGAGCGCTTCCCTATGCTCCGGGCAGCCCTTATCACGCGCCGCAGGGGGCCTGCCTGTCCGCCGACCACCGGTGTGTCGATGGGCTGTCCTGTACATTCGATGCTTCGGGAAACCTAACCTGCACCAACCGCAACCTGGACGACAACGGTTCCAGGGTCTTTGCTTTCCACGCTGTGAGGCGGTGTGTTGTACCGGATCTCGACCATTCCTGGTTCGGGACCCACCGGGAGATGAACTTCCTGAATCCCAATAACGTGCTGTCGCAGGCTCTGAGCGACGGGTTTGTACCTGTAAATGACTTAACAGAACAGGTCGACAATGGGGAGAGCGCGACAGAAGACCAGACAATCTCTTTCTACAACCAGGGCGACTTGCCGTTCTATTACAATCTCGCCGAGAAATTCGCCATCAGCGACCGGCATTTCGCCTCCGTTCTCGGGCCAACTTTCCCCAACCGCTCCTACCTGATGGCGGCGACCTCATTTGGTCATTTGACTACCGATGACACGTTTCCTCCCCCTGGAGGCTACAAGCCAATTACAGGAACTATCTTTGATCTGCTGGACCAGAACGGCGTCTCCTGGGCCGATTATTTCCAGGATGCGCCTCAGAGTGGCAGCTTTCGCCCCGCCGATGTTCACAATCTTCCGCTGTCTGTCTTTCTTGCGCAGGCGGCCGGAATAGGTTCGCTGCCGCAGGTTGCCTTCGTCGACCCTAATTTCGGTTTAAACCGGGCACGCCCTGGAGAACGACGAACATCCACCCATAGACATTCAGAGGGGTCAAGCTTACGTTTCGCAGGTGGTTAACGCCGTTCGCAACGGGCCATTCTGGAGGGATTCGATCATCTTCATTACGTTCGACGAACACGGTGGCTTCTACGATCATGCCAAACCGCCCCGGGCTCCGCAAACCGGCGCATTGAATCCTGATGGGATCAACCCCGGCCAATGCGAAGACCTTTCCAATCCTCCCGCCAGCGAACAGCCCGGTGGAGGAGCCGAGTGTGCCCTTAATCCGATCAGCACTACCGATACCAGCGTGAAGGACGCCGAGCAGCTTTGTCCCGCGCTCGCCGCCGATCCGACCGGTCCCTATCCCGCGGCTTGCGCCAACTTCAACCAGCTGGGAGTAAGGGTTCCGTTCATCGTCGTATCACCGTTTTCCAAGCCGCATTACGTTTCCCATACCGTCGGCGATCACACTTCCCTGCTGGCACTGATCGAAGAGCGCTTTCTGAATGCAGGAGGGCAACGCCTGCACCTCACATTGCGCGATCAGTATGCCAATACACTCGAAGACATGTTTGATTTCGACCTGTCACCATCGTTGAATACCAGTGTAGGTCAAGCAGCCCCGCCTATTAACGACTGCACTCCGCTCCCATAGCCACCGATTGCTTTGCTGCGGCTGGCAAGTGCTCTTAACTCTTGCCAGCCCTTTGAATCGGCAGGAAACAGATCAGCAGCGATGATGGGAGTTCCAAAGGATCGAAATGGGTGAAATTGGTGGGCTAGGAACCGGTGCACGTACCGACAATCAACGTAATGTCGTCATACTGCTCATGCGGGCTGAACCGTGTGACCTCGTCAACAATCGCCGCCAGCATCGCCTGCGGCGGCAGCTTCCGGCATCCTTTCAGCCGTTCCATCAAACGCTGTTCGCCGAACTCTTCCTGGGCGGCATTGCAAGACTCGGTGACTCCATCGGTGTAGAGCACGAGCGTGTCTCCACTCGAGAGCTGGATTTCGCGGATTGAGCAATCCCACTCTTTAAACAGTCCCAACACAGTGCAAGTGGAACGAAGCTGTTCAATTCCGTCATCGCCCCGCAGGACGAGAGCCGAAAGGTGCCCGCAGTTGGCATAGCGCAAGCGCCGTGTTCGGTCGTCATATTCGGCAAAGAAGAGACTGGCGTAAATGGCTTCGACGGTGTTGTTGTAGAAGAGATCATTCACCGATCTCAGCATTTTTTCCGGATGCTCCAATGCAATCGCACACTGGCTGCGCAGATTAGCTTGCAGATTCGCCATCACGAGAGCGGCAGGCATTCCTTTCCCGGCGACGTCGGCGACCACCAGGCCAAGCCGATCCTGCCCCAAATCCAGGAAATCATAGTAGTCGCCGCCGACCGAACGAGCCTGGACGCATGTTCCCGCATAGTCGAGTGTCTGGAGGCGAGGCAGTGCCTGTGGAAACAACCTTGCCTGAAACTCAGTCGCAATCTCCAGTTCCTGTGCCGCGCGGCGCTCAGCATCCTGCCTGGCTGCGGCGGAACGCCTTTGTTCTTCGACCGCGCGGCTCACCTCGTCGAAGCTCACCAGCGCAAAAGAGTTTCGATCGATATCCTCAAAGCGGGTGAACACTCCGCCCCAGACCGGATCCTGCTTGGGGACTGATTCAGCGCTCGACCTAACGCCCGGATTCTGTTGCTCAAATTTCACACGCCGCAAACGCGGTGCAAAGCGGAAGCGAACCCCGCGGCTTCTCCACTCCAGGTAGGTTGCCGTCACATCCTCAGTGACAAACACGACCTCCGAGGGCCGGCCGATGAGCTTGGACTCTTCCGAATCTGGTTCGGGCGCGATGAGTGTGAGCACGGCCGAGCCATCGGGCGGGGAGACCGCCACCCAGCGCTGACCGGATTGCAGGCGAGCGTCAAACGCCAGGCTGAATCCAAGTTGATCCAGGTAAAAGCGCAGGCTTCGGTCCTGGTCTTTAACAAAAACATTCACTGCGTGAATGCGGAGGTAACGTGTCTTTGGATCCGGCCGAATCGCGGATCGATCCGTGGCGGTGACCGAAGGAGAGCTCCGCGCTGCTAGAGTCATGACGTCCAATTCCTCTTACCTGTCTTCATTGGTAGGCCCGACACAGGAGATCTCGAATTTTCTGTCTTCCGCAAACGATGCATATACTGGCGCGGCGATCACCCGCAGTAGCGACACACGAAGACATCAAGATGTTCGATCGTTTCCTCGCTGGCCACACCGAAGCTGGCAGGCGCGGCAGTGCTGAATTCAATGGGCTGCGCACAGACATAGATTCGCGATATGAGCCGGGATTCTCTTTAGAAGCCAAGCCTAAGCCAGCTGCAGAACCTGGAGCGAAACTTGACGAGACGGGTCTTATTTTACCTTCAACTCCTTCACAAACTGGGGCTTGGGATAGCGCATTTTCAACCCCTGTAGCGTCTCGACCAGGATCTTGGAAATGAGCACATTTCGGAACCACTTCTTGTTCGCGGGAATGACGTACCAGGGCGCATGCCTGGCGCTCGACTGATAGAAGACATCTTCGTACGCCTTCCGGTAATCATCCCAGTACTTTCGCTCAGTGATATCGCTGGGGCTGACCTTCCAGTACTTTCTGGGATGGTCAAGGCGAGCCTGGAGGCGCTCACGCTGCTCTTCCTTGCTGATGTGCAAAAAGAACTTGAGCAGCGTGGTGCCGTTTTCGGCCAACATGCGTTCGAAAGCATTGATCTGCTGGAACCGTTGAGTCAACACACGTTGAGAAATCTGGCGGTGAACGCGTACAACTAAAACCTCCTCGTAATGGGAGCGGTTGAAGACGCCGATCATGCCCCGTTTGGGTGTCGCTTGGTGCACCCGCCACAGATGATCGTGCTGCGTTTCTTCGCCTGCTGGTTCCTTGAAGGAGTGGACTTGGCAACCTTGGGGGTTTACCCCGGCAAAAATGTGTCGAATCGTGCCGTCTTTCCCGCCCGCATCCACACCTTGAAGCACAACCAGAAGAGCGTGCTTGTCCTCGGCATAGAGTAGTTCCTGCAGCTCGAACAATCGCTTGCGGTAGTCCTCAAGCGCCGCGTCCGCAGCATCGCGGTTCTTGAATTCACCGGTGTCATCAGGATCGCACTCCGTCAATCGCAGCCGGGTGTTCGCAGGGACCAAGTATTTTGAGACTTTCATTGCATTTGGTGGTTGATCTTACCACCCACACTTTTAACCAAAGTTTCATTTTTGGCCGCCCGAGGCGGCTCTACCATGCGGATCGACCTGTACAAGGTCCTCCAACGTGGGGAGGGCTCCAGGCCGAAAGAGGTTGAGCCCTCCCCACAACACTCCTTGGTTAGCTGAGCAACGCGGACAAACTGGGCTGGCCTCCAACCGTCGCACCTATCGTAATTACCGGCTTTTTTTCGCATGATATATTTCTTCGCTCGGAGTACGATTTCCCGCATGTCACTCTCTCGCCGCTCATTCCTTGCACTAAGCGCGATGCTTCCCTGGGCGCTCAAGGGCGGAGCGTCTCGCTCCATTGCCATTGGCCTGGAACTCTATTCCGTTCGTGATGCCCTCAAACAAGACCCTGAAGGTACCGTGCGCTCGGTCGCCAAGATGGGATACGAATGCGTAGAATTTTACGCTCCTTATTTTGAATGGAACGAAGCCCAAGCCAAACAGATGCGCCAGCTTCTTGATGAGCTGGGCATCCGCTGTTTCTCGACTCACAACGATGAACATTACTTCGACGCCGATAAGATTAATCGCGCCCGCGACCTGAATTTGATCCTGGGCAGCAAGAACCTTGTGATGGCAAGCGCGGACTTGAAAAAGGGTTCCGAGGCCTGGAAGGCGGTCGCCGACAAGCTGAACTCCGCAGCGGAACAACTGGAAGGCTCGGGCCTCAAAACTGGCTACCACAACCATAAACCCGAGTTCACGCCGGTTCATGGCGTGCGCCCGATCGAAGTGATCGCCAAGGACACCAAGCCCTCGGTCATGCTTCAGCTTGACGTCGGCACATGCCTCGAGGCCGGCTCTGACCCGGTCGCTTGGATTCGCGATAATCCCGGACGAATCCGGTCTCTTCATCTGAAGGACTGGTCTTCCGATCCGGCCAAAGGTTATAAAGTCCTGTTCGGTGAAGGCAGTGCCGACTGGAAGAATATCTTTGCCGCCGCCGAGAGTGTTGGTGGTGTCGAATACTATCTCCTGGAGCAGGAAGGCAGCCGCTTCTCCGAACTCGAAACCGCTAATCGATGTCTGCAGTCGTTCCGTACCACCCACGCGTAACCGGTATATGCAATAATTCCCAGCGCAAAAAAACCCGGTCGCGTCGCGGCGGGGTTCGGCCCAAGGCGCAAGCTGCCAATCTTTGAAGTAGGAAACGGAGAACTTCATGAACCATCGTTCGTGGACTCGTCGTGACTTCATCCGTATTGGGACAGGAGCTATGGCCACCGGGGCAACGGCAAAATTTACTTTGCTGCAGCCGAAATCGCTATGGGGATCGGCTCGGCCGGTTCCGCCCAGCGACACCGTGCGGTTTGCCTCCATCGGCACGGGCGTGCGGGGATGTGAGTTGCTGGAGGCGTCGTTGCGCGTGCCGGGGATTGAATGTGTCGCCGTATGCGATCTTTATGACTCGCGACATACCGCCGCTCAGGAAGCGGTAAAAAAGAACGTGCCGGCGACGCGCAATTACAAAGAGATTCTCGACCGCAAAGATGTAGATGCCGTGATCATTGCGGTCACGGACCATCAGCATCGAAAGGTGTTCATGGATGCGTGCACCGCTGGCAAGGATGTCTATTGCGAAAAACCGATGTCCCATACGGTCGAAGACGGTTTCGCGATGGTCGAGGCGGCGCAGAAGGCTAACCGCATCGTGCAAGTCGGAAGCCAGCGCGTGTCCTCGATCCTCTATGCTCATGCTAAGGAAATTTATGATTCCGGCAAGCTCGGAGACGTGTGTTCCATCGAGGCCTATTGGGACCGCAATTCGGCCAGCGGCGCCTGGGTCTATCCCATTCCTCCCAATGCCAGTGAGCAGACGATCGACTGGAATGCATTCCTTGACGGCGCGCCCAAGCGCCCGTTCAGCCCTGAACGTTTCTTCCGCTGGCGGTGTTTCACCGATTACGGCGAGGGCCTGGCCGGAGACCTCTTCGTACATCTGATATCGGGAATTCATTTCATCACCGGTACCAATACCGTGGCACAGCGGGCGCGCTCCGCCGGCGGACTCTTCCGCTGGAAAGATGGACGAGACTTCCCCGACCTCATCGAAACCCTGTATGACTATCCGAATTTCCGCGTCTACTTGCGTTGCAACTTGAATAACGACCAGGGCGAGTTCATCGGGTTTTTTGGAACCAAAGGCACGCTGATCATCAAGGGTTCGACTTTGACCTACACGGCGCAGAAGACACGTCCGCAGCCGGAGAGCTACTCGATTTACGGATGGCCCGCGCAATTGCGCAACCAGTATCTGGCGCAATGGGAAGCCGACCATCCCCTGCCCAATCCGCTGAATTTCAAGGTGGAGGACGAAGTTGAGACCTTCGGCGTGCCATCCGGCTACAGCGACCTGGCCGACCATGAAGCAAATTTCTTCAACTCCGTTCGCACCCGCAAGAAAGTGGTCGAGAACGAAGAATTCGGCAACAACGCTGCAATCGGCTGCCACCTATCCAATTATTCCTATTTCAAAGATACGGTGGCGGTGTGGGATGGAGGCGGCAGAAAGATCAAGGGATAGGGCTTATAACTTCTTAGCCTCCAGCGGTCGCGCCCGGGCCAAAGGTAAGACAAACATCCGACGTGTGTTGAAGTCAAGTAGCACGCTTGAAACCGGAGCACGGTTTCTGCTAGAAATTACGGCTGGGTTGTTGCCACTGGTCGAATCAGCCAAGACTTTGTAACCGGACCAAGGCTACTTCGTTCAGGCAGGAAGCATCGAAACAGAATTCGCTGCAAAACCCGGCGCTAGTGGAACTCCATCCCAGCAGTTCTACCAGTGTAAGACTTCGAACCTCCTAGCCCAGTTTTGGAGTTCGGATGCCGTTTTTTAGTAGGCCTGAAGCAGTCGGGAGTTCCTCCCATGTCTCCTGCCTTCTAGCTCTGCGCAATGGCAGACGTGCCTCTATCAAAAACCTAGCCAGCTGAGTTCATCCCGCCGGAGGAAGACATGGCGACGAATTTTGTCCACATTGAGAATGACTCTGACATCAAGAAACGCTTAGAAGCAGAGCGGGCCCGCCTGCGCAAGATTGCCGGACTCGATCAGCCCCAGCACTTTCATCGTCCGGTGGAACGGGCTTTTACAGCCGACGAGCGCGACCGTGTCACGATTTTGTTTGGCGGCTTTACCTGGAAGCATGAGGATCTGATTCGCGCCGTCTTCCAGGGCTGCGGCTATCGTTGCGAGAAGCTGCCAGTACCGAATGTTGCCGCCTTCCAGACCGGGAAAGAATTCGGCAATAACGGCCAGTGCAATCCGACGTATTTCACGGTCGGCAACCTCGTGCAGTATCTCCAGTTCCTCGAAAAAGAGGGCCTCTCGCGGCAACAGATTCTGGACAACTATGTGTTCTTTACCGCCGGATCGTGTGGACCTTGCCGCTTTGGCATGTACGAGGCCGAGTACCGTTTCGCGCTGAAAAATGCCGGCTTTGACGGCTTCCGCGTCCTGCTGTTCAAGGACAGCGATGGAATCAAGGCCGCCTCGGGAGAGCCCGGACTGAAGTTCACCGTCGATTTCGGCTTCGGCATGCTCAATGCCATGCATCTGGGCGATGTGATCAACGATCTGATCTATCAAGTCCGCCCCTATGAAGCGAACAGCGGCGAGACTGCCCGCGTTTTCCGCGAGGCCGTGGATGGACTCTGCGAGGATTTACGAAACCGCAAGTCATTTGAAATCGAAGAGCGCTCGCCCGGCTGGGCGAAGCCGAAGTTCAAGAACAATAAGATACTCCGGAACACCTTTAACGTGTTCGGCAAATGGCACGAGCACATGTGGGGTAAGGATTATCTCAATGCTCTTCACTCCGCCCGCGAAAAGCTGAATTCCATCGAGGTGGACCGCACGCGAGTCAAGCCGCTCGTCAAAATCACTGGCGAGTTCTGGGCACAGATCACCGAAGGCGACGGGAACTTCCACATGTTCGACTTCCTGGAACGGGAAGGGGCGCAGGTGCTGGTGGAGCCGATCGCCACCTGGGTGGCTTATCTGATGTACCAGGCCAAAGCCCATGCCAAGGCGAAATGGCCAGTGAATCGCCCGTACCGGAATCCAGAGTGGTATGAGTTCAAGAAGCAGTTCGCCAACTACATCGGCCTACGCAAGAAGTTGTGGGGGATTGGAGCGGGTGAACGAATGTGGAACTACTTCTACCACCGCACGATCAAGCATCTTGGCGGCATTACCCATCACCTGGCCCCACAAACCGAACTGGCGGAAATGGCGCATCCTTTCTACAACCAGTTCGCACGCGGTGGCGAAGGTCACCTCGAGGTCGGCAAGAACGTGTATTACACCGTCCACAAACTGTGCCACATGGTACTGGCGCTGAAGCCCTTTGGCTGCATGCCTTCTTCGCAGTCCGACGGCGTGCAATCGGCTGTGATCAACAAATTCAAGGACATGATCTTCCTTCCCATCGAGACGTCCGGTGAAGGAGAGGTCAACGCACACAGCCGCGTGCAAATGGCTTTGGGCGAGGCCAAGGTCAAGGCCAAAACCGAGTTCGAGCAATGCCTGAAATCCACGGGCAAGAGCCTGCAGGAAATCCGCGGGTACATCGAGGAGCATCCGGAGCTGAAACGGCCGTTCTACCACGTACCGCATCGGGAAGGAGTTGCCGGAACGGCGGCGCAGTTCATCCTGCACGTGAGCGATCGCATCGACAGAGACACCCGCTTGTGGAAACGAGCACGGGTGACCGGTTCGGCCATTCCGGCGACGTCAGGTGACTAAATACTTCGCCCCGAGGCCGCCGAGCCGAGAGATTCTCTGCGTGCTCGGCGTTCTCGGCGGTGAATGCTTTTTCTTAGGGGCTCGATAACTACACGGAGAGAGATAGTAAATGCACGATCATCAAGGTCCACGGCTAATTCAGATTGCTCCCCTTGAAGGCCAGCATCCGCCCATCGCGCAAGCGAAACCTGCACCGAAGCCCCGCGATCACAGTACCAAGTTCCTGGTAGGACTTGACGTGGGTTCGACCACGGTCAAGGCCGTCGTGGTCGAGGCGTCGTCCGACAAGGTGCTCTGGCAGGACTATCAGCGGCATGAAACCAAGCAGCCGGAGAAGACCCTGGAATTCCTGAAGCGGATGGAAGCGGAAGCGGACATCAACCGCCATAACACGCGCATGTTTATGACCGGCTCGGGTGGCGGCGCGATTGCGGACCAGATCGGCGCGAAATTTGTTCAGGAGGTAACAGCCGTCTCCTTGGCGGTGGAAAAACTGCACCCTGAGGTGTATTCCGTTATTGAGCTCGGTGGCCAGGATGCCAAGATCATTGTCTTCAAAGATGACCAAGAGACTGGGCGCAAGCAAAAGATTCCCTCGATGAATGACAAGTGCGCCGGCGGCACGGGCGCCGTCATCGACAAGATCAATGCCAAGCTGAAAATTCCTGCCCTCGAACTGGGCAATCAGGGCTATCACGGAATCAAGCTGCACAAGGTTGCAGGCAAATGCGGCGTGTTCGCGGAAACCGACATCAATAGTCTGCAAAAAGTGGGAACTCCGCCGGACGAGCTGATGGCTTCCCTTTTTGAAGCCATCGTTCTGCAAAACTTGAGCGTTCTTACCCGCGGACATACTTTGCGGCCGCATGTGTTGTTGCTCGGAGGTCCAAATAGCTTCATACGCGGTATGCGCGAGGCCTGGCAGGCAAACATCCCGCGCATGTGGCAGGAGCGTAAGGTCGCAATCCCAGATGGCGCCAAACCCGAAGATTTGATCAAAGTCCCTCACAATGCACAGTATTTCGCCGCCATGGGGGCAATCGAGTTCGGCCGCGGCGAGGACGACTGCATCGGCTGCTATCGAGGCCATGACGGCCTGCTCCGTTACATCGAATACGGCCGGCAGGAGGAGAAAGCGAAATCCGGCAGGAAGGGACTGGTTGAGCGTCCCGCAGAACTCGACGGCTTCAAAGAAGCGTACCGCCGCAAGAAATTCACTCCCGCAGTTTTTCAGAGCGGAACCACGATTGGCGGTTTCATCGGGATTGACGGCGGCTCGACTTCTACCAAAGCTGTCCTGCTGAACGAGAATGGAGACATTCTCTGTAAGTCGTACCAGCTCTCCAACGGCAACCCGATCCAGGACACCATCGAAATGTTCGAGAGCCTGCGTGGGCAGGTAGAAGCGCAGAAGGCAAAGTTGGAAGTTCTCGGGGTGGCGACGACCGGGTACGCCAAGGACATCCTGAAAGATGTGCTCAAGGCCGATGTGGCACTGGTCGAGACCGTAGCGCACACGGAATCAGCCCTGAAGTTCTATGAAGATCCGCATGTGATCGTGGATGTTGGCGGGCAGGACATCAAAATTATCATCCTGCACAACGGCCGGGTGAAGGATTTCAAGCTCAACACCCAATGCTCCGCGGGGAATGGGTATTTCCTGCAGTCCACGGCGGAAGGCTTCGGCTTCGATGTGAATCAGTACGCCGACCTGGCTTTTGCCGCGCAGGCCATGCCGGTTTTTGGCTACGGCTGCGCGGTATTCATGCAGTCGGACATCGTGAATTTCCAGCGCCAGGGGTGGCGCGCGGAGGAAATCCTCGCCGGTTTGGCAGCGGTGTTGCCAAAGAATGTATTTCTCTACGTCGCCAGCATTCCCAACCTTGCAGCTTTGGGTACGCGGTTCGTGTTGCAGGGCGGCACGCAGAATAACCTCGCTGTCGTCAAAGCGGAAGTGGATTTCATCCGCAACAGTTTCCGTGCTGCCGGAAAGCAGCCGGAAATCATCGTGCACGAGCACTGCGGAGAATCCGGCGCGATCGGCGCCGCCCAGGAATCGCTACGGCTCTGGCGGAACCGCCAGCAAACCAGCTTCGTTGGCCTTGATGCGGTGCGGAAAATCGAGTACCGCTCCACGCGCAACGAAGCTACCCGCTGCAATTTCTGCAAGAACAATTGCTTGCGAACTTTCATTGACATCCGAACCGAGCCTGCAAAAGATTTCGTTCCCATCCAGCGCGTCACCAAAGTCCCACTGATGCAGGGCGAGCAGAGGCTGATCATTGCGACTTGTGAAAAGGGCA
>DATEPX010000023.1:0-5256 GCA_035272945.1 Terriglobales bacterium | reverse complement strand
GGATACGCTCTCAGGACAAAGCGCTCACTCGAGAGATCGAGGTGCTGCAGAACGATGCCATGTCGCCGCTGTTTCTGGCCGTGATCGAAGCTACTGAGGAAGCGGTTTACAATTCTCTTCTTAAGGCGACCACAGTTACCGGACGGGGGCACACGATCGAAGCCCTTCCGATTGAAAGAACCATTGCGATACTCAGGAAATACGGAGCGATCAAGTGAAGCATGATGAACTAAAAACTCGCCTCTCCCGCTACCGCCAGATCAACCTCAGCGTGACCGGAAGGAAGTCCGGGCGGGCGATTTCAATTCCAGTCTGGTTCGCGCTGGACGGCGAGAAGCTCTACCTATTACCAGTCCGTGGTGCGGCGACGCAATGGTACAAGAATCTGCTGCAGAACCCTCAGATTGCGGTTGATGCACGAGGCGAGCAAGCGAAATTCCGAGCCCTTGCGATTACGGATGCCAAAGCGGTGAAATCGGTTATCGAGAAGTTCCGTGAGAAGTACGGCGCTGACAATGTGAAGAAGTACTATTCGAACTTCGATGTGGCGGTTGTGGCCGACATCGGCTGATTTTTTATCCCGCAAGCGTCCGCGTAAGAAGGCCGGGTGGGCACAGTTCCGCACCGTGCCCCCGGAATCAGCAACCTCTAAGCCAGTTCGGAATCCAGCTTCATCCGTCTACTGGGCAATCTTGGCGAACAAGGTGTCATCCAGTTTTGGATTAATCACTGCTTTCTCAATGATCATCTTGTGCGTCGTGGGATATCCGTCTACCGCGGTTTCCAGGAGGAAGGGAATCATCACGCCTTGTACCGATCTGAACTCCCGCTGATAAACCGACACATTGCGCATTTTCCCATCCATCCGGCGGGGCGATCCCTCCACTTTCACGTCCAGAAAATTTTCCGCGTCCACCCAGACGTGTTGCACGGCGCCATTCTTCATCGTCAGTTTAAGCTTGTAGGCGGGGCGGCCTTCGACCGGCTCAGTGCCTTCCAACTCCACTTTGGTTCCTTTGGCCGCGTAATCTACCAGCGGACCATCGAGGTCCGATTTCGCAGCCTCCGACTTTAATTCTTCTGGCGTGAAGGGCTCCACCTCATTGCGATTGAGGAAGGGACGCAGCTTCCACCCGTTGGTTCCGTCGTAAACCTGGAGCGCAGTCTTGCCCGCGAACTCAATTTCCACCCGTGACTTGCGCGGCCGCTTCATCTCCATCAGAAAGGGTAACTGCACCTGCTTGTCAGCCTCGTCCTTCTTCTTTTCCATTAACTCCATCTTGGTGGGATGGTGCCTTTTTTGCATGACATAGTTCCGGCTGCGAGCGATGGAGTCGCCGCCTCCCGCATCCAGCTTGCCGCTCCAGGACATGCTCTGGACGGCGCGCCAGGCTTGCAGCCCGCCCCGGGCCGCGACATTCTTCTCCGCAATCTGTGCCGCCGTCAGCTTGGCGGCTGGTGGCGTCTTGGTATCGGTTGCGGCCAGGACAAGGGAACCACACAGGCAGACCAGGACAGTCAAAGGCAACGAACATCTGTGCAACATGCTTAGAAACTCCTCGTTAGCGTTTTTAGGGGGGAGCAAAGCGTTAATTTACTTTTACCACGAATCGGTCAAGAAGGGAACTGGAGGCCGCGCCTCCTTAATCACAACCCTTCGACCCATCCCCGAACGATGCCCTGCGAGAGCGTAATCCTGCGGATACTACTTAGGATGGTCCGACTTCACTGATCTTTGGCTTCGCCTTTGCTTTGCGTCGGACTCTCCGCCGGAGGGGTATGCCGAAGTTGATCGTACTTGTTCTGCTGCTCTTTGTCCAGAACACCTTTAATCTGGCTCACCGTGCTCTCTCGGAGCGCCCGCAGCCGGTTGAAGCGGTCAACTGCGGTCAAGGACGGGTTGCGCACCAGATGGGCGTACTGCTGGTGTTCGTTCTGCAGAATCGTCTTCACCGCAGCCTGTTGACGAGCATTCAGGTCCAGCCTTTGAGTCAACCTGCTGACTTCCATCTCTACCGTGTCAGTCCTGTGTCGGTAGCCTCCGCCCCTGCCCGATTGTCCGGCAGCGGAAATAGGCGGAGCAGCGCCCAGGCAAAATCCCAGGATCATGGCCAACATCAGCGCTGTTCCCAGACGCACTCGCAAATACCCGGTATGTCCGATACTCCTGATGACCGGTTCACCCCAATTTGCATGATCCGCCATCCCCTAAACCCTACTGGACCACGAGTCCTTCGGCTTTGAATCGCCCGATCACCACGTTCACGTGATCTCCGCGTTTCACTGGCCTCCCCTTATTCGAGAAAGCCATCCAGTAGGACTTGCCCGCCTCGGGCGTGCTGCTCTGACGCAATTTCCCCACCTTTTCCAGCGATGGGACCACCAGTTTGACTCCGGCCTGTGGATCAATCAAGGAAGGCTCGGCCTTCTTGTCGTTGAGGACCGCAGCTTTGTCAGGGTCTAATACGCGATAGCTGAATCGAATGACCTCGCCCGACTCCGCCCACTTCACGCTCAGAGAGTCAACGCCCCAGATGAGCCCATAGTACTCGGTTGCTCGTTTTGAGAACCGGCTGGGATGGTAGCGAGTTGGCGTCCCTGGCGCGGCAGCCTGCCCCGCCGGGGCAGCAGGTTTCGCTGCCTCCTGCGTCGATTGCGCCTGGGACGTGGAAAGAACGATGCCGCTCGCTAGAAACGCAGCAAGTAGCACAGGAGTGCACAAACCCGACTTCTTGAACATGTTGCTAAATTACCTCGTTGTGCCTTACCTGGCAAGATCAGACTGGCACATCGCAGAGTATTACTTGGTGCTTTCCAGAGACGCGGCGCAGGCTTCGGCCGCTTTCTCTTTGGGTTGCTTGCCGAGTTCCGTGCCTACCGCGTCATAGGCATCCTTGTATTCCTGGCTCTGGCGAGCCTCAGCCACTTCTTTCTCTGGTACGTCCTTCACCAGCGCCTTCTTGTGCGCCTGATACTTGGCGGCCGACTGGGGATCGGCCTTGGCGCAGAAATCGAGAATCCCTTCTACCTTTCCGAAGGCGTCATTGGGGAAGGGAAGCTTGGCCAGCACCAGTTGTGGAATCAGGATAGCGGCACTCACACAGATAATTCGAAACATTTTCATAGCCGTATCTTACCTCAGGTTCGGTACATTTCTGGACCTGCACTGCGCAAGGCCCCAGACGAACAATGCTGCTCGCGAGAACCTCGCGAGCAGCATCGTGCTTCAGTCAGTTGAACTGCCCGGCATTACTAACGTGCCGTTCCGTTCAAGAGTGAGGTTTGCGTGCCGGCCGAGTCCGTCACCTGAACCGTCGCCGGCCTGACACTGTTAATCAGGTCGGTGGTGAGCGGCCGGAACTGCACGGTCACGGCGCAGGCTGCGCCCGGCGCTAAGGTTGTCTGGCCCAGCAGCTGGCCGCCACCGGCCGGACCGCAGGTCGAGAGCAACCGGACAATAGTGTAATCGGCCGGGCTAGTCCCGCCCAGGGTTGCCTGCGTGATGCCAGTTACTGGCACGGTCCCAGTGTTCGTGAGCACGAAGATCTGGACCGGGCCCAGGAGAGTCACCCCGCGTACTGCGGAGGGACTCCACAAAGCTGGTGTCAGACTCGCAGTCGCGGTGGCGCCACCTCCACCTCCCGGACCGGCCCCGAACTCGACTGCTCCGATATCCCACCCGCTTCCGGATGGCCGGGTGTTGCCGAAGAAGTCGTGGGTCGTGTAGGTGCTCGCCGGGGTGCCTGTATTGTTCGTCGATGAGCCTGCCGTCGGCGTGTAATTACCAAGTACCACGCCGGTGACTGGGTTCGTCAGTGCTAGCGGGCCCCAGCTGATGTTGATCCAGTTGTTGCCTTCGTCCACCGTCGCTGCGGGCGTCAGGTTGAACACTGGGTTGGGTACGGTCGCGTCCGAAATGCCCGGAGGCACCTGGAAGCCGCAGGGAACCGTTTGCCCGGTAGGCGACTTGCAGGTTGCCTCCGGCGGCACTCGGGAACCGTTGCAGTACTGGGCGGCAACAGCCGGGTTGGTGCTGCGATTGGTTGAGCCGTAGCCAGCTGTGCTCGTCAGCACCGAAAACGTTGGATTGAGCGTAATCGTCGAGCTATGGTTCCCCGGTCCCGTGTCGCCACGTGCGCCGATGTCCCAGTAGCGCGTCCCGGTGGTCGCGCATGCTCCGGTTGCAGTTTGATTCAGGGTCGGAACCAGCGTGACCACGTGCTGCTGGTTCAGGGTCCCCCCACCAAACGCGCCCACCGCGATGTTGAACGTGCGGTTCTGCCAGAACACATCGTTAGTCAGAACCGGGTACGAGTAAGCACGGCAGGTTCCATTGTTAGCCGTGGTACCCGAATAATGGCCTGCCGGACAGGTGATAGTTGCAGGCAAGCTCGCAACCAGGGTCGGACTGTTCTGGATGCTCACCAGGCCTGCCGCTTGCGGCGTAGACGTCGTGACGCAGGTTTGTGGCGGCCCGGTTCCGTACGGACACGGCCCTTGCGAGCTAGCCAGAGGCGCTCCCAGCGTGTTGAAGAGCACGCCCGACGACGCGGTGGTGTCGTTGGACATGATCGTGTTGTTGACGATGTTCGCGTTTAACGCATCCTGCAGCGAAATTCCCGCTCCATCCCAACCGGCTACGTTGTTGGTGATGATGTTGTTGGTGACGTTCACCGCATACCACTGCGCCGGAGTTGTGGGGAAGCTGATCACCTCGGAGCCGTTGACGTTCTGCAAGCGCAGGCCGCCGCCGCTGCCGCTTTCCGCAGCGTTGCCCTGAATCAGGTTGGCATCGATGACCAGGCCCGGACCGGCGCCGTCACTAGGCCCCACCGAGCCCAGCGGAGGCACGCAATCCGCGTCCGTCGTGGCACCGCAGGGCGGATCCACGTCGGGCGCACCCATGATGATGAGACCGCCGCCGTTGGTTGGGATAGTCGGGTTGGTGCTCTGGTTGAAGAGGATGCTGTTGTGCGCGATTTGGCCGTTCTTGCTGAAGCCCATGTGAACCAAACCGCCGCCGTCACCCGAGCTCAGGTTCCCGCACAGCCAGTTGTAGTTGAATTTGTAGTAGTCCGAGCCGGTGCAGAAGCTGACACCGCCCGCCCCTGCCGGCGTGGCCGAGAACAATTCGTCGCCGGTAGAGGAGTTCGAGGTGATCGAGTTGTGGTGCACGTTCACATTCAGGTTATGGCAGTACGGCAGCTGAACATTCGCTGTCGGGCTCGTCTCACAAGACCCCGGAGCCGCATTGGT
>DATEPX010000022.1:0-26034 GCA_035272945.1 Terriglobales bacterium | reverse complement strand
CGTGGCAGATCTGCAGATTTTGCTTGTTCTCTTCGCACATCTCTCGGTACCCCAAGAAAAAGCCGATCCGCTCATTATTTTCTTGACAATGTAAATCTTACTCGATATATTCGAGTACACGTATGATCGCCCCCTCCTCTCCCCAAGCCTGGCTCTTCTACTCTCCCTTAGCCCAGCAGATCGCCCTGCTCAAAGATGATTTGCTCGATCCCGTCGATCTACTCTTAGACGATCCTGCCTTAGTCGACTTGGTCAATGTCTCGCCAAACGTAGCCCCCGTTCCACCCGCACCGGTCGCCGGGGCATGGCCCCCGATCGTCTGCTGCGCTGCTGTGTCATGAAGCACCTGAAAGGCTGGAGCTTCCGCGATCTGGAACGGGAACTGCGCAGCAACCTGGTGTACCGCCGCTTCACCCACTTCGATGCCGACATTACCCCCGAGTTCACTGTCTTCAGCCGCAGCTTGGCCCTGCTCAGTCCGGCCGTCACCGCCGAGATTCATCAGCGCGTGGTCCGCCTGGCCTGCGAGCAAGGCGTAGCCCAGGGCGAAAAAATTCGGACCGACACTACGGTTGTGGAAAGCAACGTTCACTACCCGACCGACAGTTCGATTTTGGGCGACGGCATCCGGGTGCTCAGTCGCAGCCTCGAACGCATCGCCGACGAGTGTAAGACCGGAGCCGTGGAAGTGGTCCATCACGCACGCGCGGTGAAACATCGTCTGCTGGAAATCAGTCGTGCGGCCAAGTCCCTCACCGAAGCCAACCAGAAGCGGATGCGCGACAGTTACCAAAAGTTGTTGGCTCTGACTCGAGCTGTGGTGCGACAGGCCAGCGAAGTGGTGCAGCGCTGGGGGAAGGGACGGCTGAAAGTGGTGGGCAAAGTCGGGGGAGTAGTAACCCAGATTGGCCAGCTGCGGCACTTTCTCCCCTTGGTGGAGAACGTAATCCGGCAAACCAAGGAACGAGTGGTGAAGGGGAACAGCCCGTGGAGGACAAAGTGTTGAGTCTGTTCGAGCCCCACACCGAAGTCATCCGCAAAGGCAAAGCGCATAAGCCCAACGAGTTTGGTAGGCTGGTGCGGATCGACGAGGTGGAAAACGGCATGGTGAGCGGCTACCAAGTTCTCACCGGCAATCCGGCCGATACCACGTCTTGGATGCCGGCGCTGGAGCAACATCAAGCCCACTTCGGGCGGGTACCAGAGATGGCCGCCGGCGACCGCGGATTTTTTTCCGCAAAAAACGAGCGGGAGGCAGGAGCCCTGGGAGTGAAGAAGGTGGCGCTGCCGGCGCGCGGACGGCTCTCGGCCAAGCGGGCCCAGCAGCAGAAGCAGCGCTGGTTCCGCCGCGGGCTGCGCTGGCGGGCCGGGATTGAAGCCACCATCAGCACCCTGAAACACCCCTTCTCGATGGCGCGAGCTACTTATAAAGGAGGGCATGGATTCGAGCGCTACGTAGGTTGGTGTGTGATAACCAAGAATCTTGTTTCCATCGCTCGCTATCAACAGCGTCGGAGGGACCATGACCAAGTCGGTTGAGGGCCCTGCCCAACGACGCAAGCTGCTGGGCGAGATCGAACGTCTGGCCGAGATCGCTGTGTTTGGAACGCTCTCGGAAACCTACCGCACCTGCGGACGAGCGGGCTGCCATTGTCAGGGCGATGGACCCAAGCATGGTCCGCATCTGAATGTGAGTTACCGCGGGGAGAAGGGCAAGACCACGGGCTACTATGTTCCCAAAGCAGCCGAGGAGGCTACGCGAGAAGGAGTCGCCGCTTGGCAACAAATGCAGCAATGCTTGCGCGAACTGGCAGAACTCAATAAGGATCGCAATCTGCAGCGTGCGCGGGAGGCCGATTCGCAATGACGTCTTGGTTTCGTCTAACTCTCTTCTGCTTGGCGTTACTGTGTCTGTTACTTTACCTTACTCAGCCCGCCGACCTTAATCACCAGTTACAGATTGTCGGCTGGGGATCAGGGTTCGATCGAGGGAGAGAACCCGCACCCGACGCGCTCACCGTTGCGGCTGTCAGAAGCATGGAATTTCGGGCTCGCGCTGGACCTAGGCAATCTCTGGTCCTCGACTGCACCTTGACTGCGGGAAATAGTGGTCCACCCGGCTGGGAGATGCATGGGCCATCGGCACCGATTGGGCCTTGGCGAGTTGCCGGTCAAGCGGTCGAGCCGGCAACTCCAACCAATGCCCCTCGAGCGCGCTTCCCCGCGAAAATACTGGCTCAAACCACCAATTTTAAAAATTCGGGGTTTCGCAACATCCTCTAGCTAGCCACTAAAACTTAAGAGTCCCGAGGTGATGTTGAGCCTGTTCCTCTCAGCCAGTAGCTCGCTTTTAGACCCTTGCCGACCTCTCAGCCAACATTTCCTTGCGGTCATGTTAGCGCGATCTGACGCTCGGGCTCCGGGCTTACTGCCAACTGGACAAACTTGCCCAACGCCTCGGGACTCTATATTGCCTTCGACATGCTTCCTGTTCTTCTCGACCAGCACTTTGCTATAGACCCTTGCTGACCCTCCCTTCAAACCTCGCGGTTCGAAAGGGTGATCTCGCTTGAGCCCCGGACGCCGCACCAACCGGAAAAACTTCAGAAGTTGTCAAAGAACGAGTGTCTTTTTACTCCTCCTGTTTTTAGAGTCAATCAAAAATCGTGGAATTTATGTCATTTAAAATCAACCGAGTGCAGCCCGTCCACAGGGATATGACCAAAATTTAGTGCAGCGTCTCTGGGGGACTCTCACGGAAAGCCGCACTGGACGCGGTTTTCCGGCTGCCCTCATAGCAAATATCTGTTTTGCAGCCAGGAACGTAGTGTGCAAAAGCCGGGAGAATTGGCGACTGACGCGGAGTTTCGCAACGCTCAATAAAATTAGGCGCCTGCCTCCGTAGCGTAGAACAGCTGCTCGGGTTCGCGGAAAACACTTACCCTCCACATTCCCGCAGCCTACAATCACGGCGGGAGGATTCTTATGACGATTTACGGCGAAGCTCGCGGCAGAGTGATCGATGTTGGTGGCAGTCCGTTTTTTAAGCTGATCGGCATCGCGGTCGCGGGCTTGGTTCTTGTGATCCTGTTATTCAATTCTGTGACTCGGGTCAGCACTGGTCACGTCGGTGTGTTGACATTGTTTGGCCGGGTGACCGGGGAAGTGTTGTCCGAAGGCATTCATCTCATCAACCCGTTAAAGACGAACAACGAGATGTCGATCCAGACGCAGGAACTGAAAGAATCGGCCAGTGTTCCCTCTTCTGAGGGTCTGGTGATGAACCTCGACACCTCGCTGATCTACCACTTGAATCCGGAGAAGGCCTCCGAGCTATATCAGAAGATTGGCGCCGACTACGAGAAAGTGGTGGTCGAGCCCAATTTGCGGGCCGCGATCCGCGAAGCCACCGCATCGCATAGTGCCAACGCCTTGTATACCGGCGAGCGGGAAATGGTGGCCAAACAGATTCACGACCAGCTTGTCGGTCAGCTCAGTCAGCGCGGCATTCTGGTGGAAAATGTTTTGCTGCGCGACATCCAGTTGCCGCAAACCTTGAAGGCCTCGATCGAAACCAAGCAACAGGCCGAGCAGGAAGCATTGGCCATGAATTTCCGCCTGCAGAAAGAAAAGCAGGAGGCGGAGCGCAAGCGGATCGAAGCGGCTGGCATCCGTGACTTCCAGCAGATCGTGGCTCAGGGGATCAGTCCGCAGCTTTTGGAGTGGAAGGGAATCGAGGCCACCGAGAATCTGGCCAAGAGCGGCAACTCCAAAGTGGTGGTCATCGGCAACAGCAAGAATGGCCTGCCGCTGATACTGGGACAGTAGTTAGGCGATGACTGTGTGGTGGCGGGTCTCGGACCCGCCGCACGGGTCTTTGCTAGGATGTTTTCGTGGTGCCCCTGCTCAACGTCCGACAACTGAATATTGAGTTTCCTGCTGCAAACGCGCGCCGGGGGGCGGACGGATCGCCCCCTGCGAAGCTGATGGCCGTCCGTGACCTCAGCTTCACGGTCGCCCCGGGTGAAGTCCTCGGCTTGGTTGGAGAATCGGGGTCGGGCAAGTCGGTCACGTCGCTCGCCATCATGCGCTTGCTTCCGACGCAGGCGCAGGTGTCGGGAAACATTTTCTGGAGTGACCAGGATCTGCTGCAAGTTTCCGAAGCGCAGGTTCGGCAGTTGCGCGGTTCCGACATCGCCATGGTCTTCCAGGAGCCCATGACTGCGCTCAACCCGGTTATGCGCGTCGGCGATCAGATTGCCGAAGCCATTCTGGCGCACAGCAACGGGCATTCCCGTCGTGTCAACAAGGCGGACGCCTGGGATCGCGCGGTGCAAGCCATGAAGGATGTCGCCATTCCGGATTGCGAGCTTCGTTCCCGCGACTATCCGCATCAGCTCTCCGGTGGTATGCGGCAGCGAGTCATGATTGCCATGGCCATCGTGAACCGCCCCCAGTTGCTGATTGCCGACGAGCCTACAACTGCCCTCGATGTCACCATCCAGGCGCAAATCCTGGAGTTGCTGGCCGAGCTGCGCAAGAAATTTGGGCTGGCCATGCTCTTCATCTCGCACGACCTGGCGGTGGTCTCGCAGGTAGCGGATCGGGTGGCGGTCATGTATGCGGGAAGTCTGGTTGAACTCGCTGCCAAGGAAGACATCTTCCATTCGCCAGCCCATCCCTACACACGCGGCCTCCTCCATGCCGTACCGACTTTGCAGACCGATCGGCAACAGCCGCTGCAGACGATCGAGGGCACGGTTCCGGCCCTGCACGCCGTGCCCCCGGGATGTCCCTTCGAGCCGCGGTGCGATTCCCGCGTCGACCAATGTGCCCGCGCCCTGCCTCCGCTGGTGGAAGTCTTCCCAGGGCATTGGGCCCGCTGTCCGGTCGTGAACTAGAAATGATCGTGGGGAAGGGTGTCGGATCCGCTTGCCCGGGTCAAAGACCCGCGCCCACACGAGTTGGATGTGGGTAGGTCTATAATCGCCAATTTGCCGGTGATATGTGCAGGTACTTCTTCTCAGCGACATTCACAGCAACCTTGAGGCCCTGGAGGCTTGTCTGGCGGCGGCTCCCGCCCATGATCTCGTCTTTAATCTGGGGGACATCGTGGGCTACGGCGCCAATCCTAACGAGGTAATCGATCGCTCCCGCGCCCTGGGAAATCATTTCGTGCGTGGCAATCACGACAAGGCCGCAGCCGGCCTGATGGACCTGGATGATTTCAATCCCATTGCGGGCATGGCGGCGCAGTGGACGCAAAAGCATCTGACCCCCGAGAATCTTGAGTGGCTGCGCTCGCTGCCCTCCGGTCCCATACAGCTGCCCCAACTGCCCGACGTGCAGTTCGTCCACGGCTCGCCCATGGATGAAGACGAGTATGTAGTGACGGCGCGCGATGCGCTCGAGCCGCTGCTCCTGTCGTCCGTCCCGCTGACCTTCTTTGGCCACTCTCACGTGCAAGGCGCCTTCAGCTCCAACCCGATTGATGCGGGAGCTTTGCGCCCTGCCTACAAGACGGTCGGCCAGGCCGAAGTCAGCTCGTGGCCTCTTAAAAACGGCATTCAGTATCTGATTAATCCCGGTTCAGTAGGCCAGCCCCGCGACGGGGACTGGCGTGCAGCCTTTGCCGTATTTGACTCCGAGGCTCGCGCCATCACCTTCCACCGCGTGCCCTATAACCTCAAGAAGGCACAGGACATGATCCTTGCCGCCGATCTGCCGCCGCGACTCGCCACGCGGCTCGCCGCTGGCAGATAACGCTTTCATGGCTCGGGTTGCGATCTTCGCCAGCAAGCCGTATAGTCAGCGTTCACCATTTCTGAGGGCCGGCATGAGACTCCTGCTCAATTGGGTATTGAGTGCGCTGGCAGTGTGGATTGTCGCGCACGTCGTGCCTGGTTTCTATCTGCGAGGAGCAGGAGCGGCTCTGATTGCGGCCCTGGTCATCGGCTTCATCAACGCCACCCTCGGACTCTTCCTGAAGATCATCACCTTCCCCTTGACCGTCATCACTTTCGGTCTGTTCTGGTTCGTGATTAACGCTGCCATGCTGGAGCTGGCTTCTGCCATTGTTCCAGGCTTCGAGGTGCGCAGTTTCTGGGCTGCGTTCTGGGGAGCAGTCGTCCTCAGCCTGGTAAACATGCTGCTGCGCTGGTTAGTCAGGCCACCCCGCGACGTGCGGAGCTGACGAGCAGCAGTTGACGACGCTGGCGCGTTCGCGGAAATGGGATTAGGAACCCGGTGCCTTGCGGGGCCTCAAAGCCTCCCATTCCTTTTCGCTGAGAATGCGACCGAGATGGCTGAACTCGCCGGCCCCCTGCAGCCACTCGCCGCCATCCATCACGATCACTTCGCCGTTGATGTAGCCGGAACCGTCGCTCACGAGGAACGCGGCAAGATTGGCGAGTTCCTCGACCGTGCCGAACCGCCCCATGGGATTGCGTTGCTGAGCCGTTGTTTCCATGTCCGGACGGGGCAGCAGGCGCGAGAAAGCGCCTTCGGTCGGAATTGGACCGGGCGCGATGGCGTTCGTGCGAATGCCGCGATTTCCCCACTCCACTGCCAGACTGCGCGTCAGCGCCTCTACTCCGGCCTTGGCGACTGCCGAAGGCACAACGTAGGCAGAGCCGGTGGATGCGTACGTCGTCGTGATGTTCAGGACTGTGGCATGATGGCCGGCGCCGAGCCACTTTCGTCCGCATGCGGATGTAACGTTGATCGTGCCCATCAACACGATGCCGACCACGGCTTCAAATGCCCGCGGCGATAACTCTTCGGTGCGCGCCAGAAAATTACCGGCAGCATTGTTCACGACGACGTCAAGCGGCCCGTCTTTCCAGATAGCTTCAACCATTCCTTCGACGGCTTCCGGCTTGCGCACGTCGCAGGGCATGGAATGAATGCTTCCTCCCGTGTCCCGGGCAAGGTGGGCGCATGTTTCCTTCAACACCTCCTGCCGCCGACCGCAGATGTAGACGGTCGCACCCAACTGCAGAAATCGCTGGGCCATGCCCTTGCCCAGCCCGGTGCCCCCACCGGTGATCAGGATGCGCTTGCTCTTCAGCAGGTCCGTGCAAAACATGTGGGCTCTCCCGGACTCACGGATTATTCTCGACACGCGATTCTAGCTTGTGCGGAGGCGGGTTGAACCCCGCCACAATGGTCGCTGGGACTACAAGTCGCAGGCCACCCGAAACCCGTAATCGGCGTATTGAAATTCCGGAGGTATGCTGGAGCGTGCCGAGCAGCGCGCTACCTTGATGTGGTGCCGCCAGGAGCCGCCGCGAGAAGCCCGCCGGGAGCCGGTTTCCGGGCCGCGCGGATTGCGCTCGGGCCCGCCCGAGTAATAGTCGGGTTGGTACCAGTCGCTGCACCATTCGTGAACGTTGTCACAAATGTCGTAGAGACCAAATGCATTAGCCTCATAACGACGAACCGGTTCGGGGCCGTTCTTCCAACGCTTCTCGTAATCGGGGCGCGATTGGGGTGGATCGTTGCCCCAGGGAAACAGCTTCCCGTGTGCACCCGCACGCGCGGCGTGCTCCCACTCGGCCTCGGTGGGCAGCCGATATTTGCGCCCGGTAATCGCACGCATCCACTCGCAGTAACCCACGGCTTCGAACCACGAGACCGCAACCACAGGTTGCTGCGGAGCGTTGAAATTCGAGTCCCACCAGAAGGGCGGCGGATTGCCACCGGTGGCGTCAAGAAACCGTAGGTATTCAGAGTTTGTTACCTGGCAGGATGCCAGGCAGAACCCGTCAACCCAAACCCGATGTACCGGGCGCTCGTTGTCCTGCCCAGTCTCGGAGCCCATCCAGAACCAGCCCTCGGGAATGCGGACGAGATCCGGCGCCAGAGGCTCAACCCGGGTTTTGTAAGGCTGCGTCGCCACGTCTTCTCAAGCATACCGCAGGGCTTGGACTACGGTTTGGATGTCGTTTTCCTGAAACAGCCGGATTCCTGCGATTCCGGCTGCACCTGCAATCCGGCAGGCGCGCGCATTTTCCAGCGTTACGCCTCCGAGAGCGAGCACTGGAATTCTGTGCTGACCGGCCCGGCGCAGGGCTTCGAGGCCGGTCGGTGGCATGTGCGGAGCGTCCTTCTTTTCGAATACGGGGGCGAAGAGCGACAAGTCGGCTTGCGCGGAGGCTGCCCGGCGTACATCCTCCTCTGAGTGACAGGACACGCTGACGATCGCGGGGCTGAGAGCACCCGCGCTACACTTGCTCCAGATCGTACGTGCTTCCTGTGGCGCCATGTCGTGGGCGGGCAGGTGAACTCCGTCTGCCCCGACCGCAATCGCGATGTCCGTGCGCGAGTTGATTAAGATCCGGGTTTCCCGTTTCTGGTTTCCCGTTTCTGGTTGCGAACGGGCGACACGTAAGGCTTCGCGAGCGAGAAATTCCAATTCTCGAGTGGGGAGGTCTTTTTCGCGCAACTGAATGAAGTTCACACCGCAACGTACCGCTTCGGCGATCTTCTCCAAGAGACATCGGCGTTGTGTGTCGTCCTCGCCTGGGAACTCTGTGCGGTCGGTGATGTAGTAAAGGAGGCAGCGCACCCACTTCAGCCTACTACGAAGCGCGGTTGCAACCGAGGAGTTACGGGCGCGTCTTCGCGATTTCCGGCAGGCCCTCTTTGGGGAGGCCACCGAGATGGAACTTCGTCAGGCCGTCTCGCAGGTACTCGAAGCCTTCTTCGGGAGAGTTCACGATCTTGAACAAGTCCAAATCCTCTGCCGAGATGGTTCCTGCGTCCGACATAGTCTGCATGTTGAGGACCTTGTCCCAGTATTCGCGGCCGTAAATCACGACCAGAATTCTCTTGGCCAGTTTCTGGGTTTGGGCCAGGGTCAGAATCTCGAACAGCTCATCCAACGTGCCGAAGCCGCCGGGAAAGATCACCAGCGCCTTGGCGAGATAGGCGAACCAGAACTTACGCATGAAGAAGTAGTGGAACTCGAAGTTAAGCGAGGGAGTGATGTACGGATTGGGGTACTGCTCGAATGGCAGATTGATATTCAACCCGATGGTCTTGCCGCCCGCCTCATGGGCTCCCAGATTGGCAGCTTCCATGATTCCCGGCCCGCCTCCCGTGGTGACCACAAAACGCCGCCGCCGCGCAGGAATCTTGATTGACCAATCGGTCAGTAAATAAGCAAGACGGCGAGCATCCTCGTAATAGCGAGCCATATCGACCGCCGCGAGGGCGCGTTTCAACTCGTTGTGCTGGTCGGAACCTTGCTTCTTCGCATCCCCTTCGATGCCCGTCAGCGTTTTCTGAGCGTCACGGCGATTCGTAAACCGGGCAGACCCGAAAAACACCACCGTGTCCTGGATCTGCTCACGCCGAAAGCGCGCCAGAGGCTCCACGTACTCCGACATGATCCGCAAGATTCGTCCGTCGGGACTGCTGAGGAAAGGCTCATTCTGATACGCGAGAGGCGCTGCTTTGGATTTATGTTCGCTCATGATTTTCTTTTAGTTCGCGAGAGGGCACTTTCATTCGTGGTAGTGCACCGCTTCCCAGAAGCCGATCCAAATGTCCACAAGTCCCAGGCCGCTGCAGACCCCACGCAGGAAGCCGCTGGCCATAAGCTTTTGCAGCGTCGGATAGCCCAGCATCAGACTGTTGTGTGTCCACTCATCCCGCCAGGGGAATACGACCAGGACTACTCCCAGCAAAGCGCAGAAGAAGACGAAAGCCAACCTAGACAACCTGTGCAGCCAGAGCCGGCCAAGCGATACCGCTGGTGGGGCTTCGCTCTCCAGCGTGGCCAGGCGGGGAGCTCCGTTGGGAAGCTTCGAATCAGCGAAGGGTCGGGGGCGGCTGTCCAATGGAGTTCTAGGATCTGCAGTCACGCCGTCCTCCACAAATCGGAGGTCCAAAGCGCACCGCTCCCTGCGCACGGCCCCCAAGCCTTAGGGTAAGGTCCATCTAGCGATTTTACGACTTCAGGGCCTTTATGCGCTCGGCCACGTCACGATAATCAATATTGCTGCCGTAGACTTCCATGAAGTGGCTCAAGGCAGCGTCGCGGTTGTGAGCGTTTTCGTAGGCGGAGGCCAATTCGTAGTGCAAGGCGGTGCGGGTATCTTCGTCTATCGAACTGATCTTCAATGCCCTTTCATACCACCGAATCGCGGCTTCTGGAACACCCTTATCCAGGAAGCACTGAGCCAGCCAGGTGTAGGTTTGCATGAGCTGAGGGAAGGGATGACCACGGTCCACTAGTTGGCAGACCTTCTGTAATTCCCCAATCGCCTCATCTAGCAACCCCATTTCGCGGAAGGCAATCCCCAGGTTGTAATGCGTTTCCGGATCCTGTTCGGCAGTAGTCGGGGCGGCATCTTCCTCCAGCTCGCCCTTGAGCTCGTCGAACATCTCGATGAGGTCGGTGCCGGCACCAGCGGCGGAAGTCGCGACCCCAGTGGCTAGCAAACTCGCCATCTCCGGACGATTATGGGCGGCCGTGCGCGACGGGGCTGCGACGGCTATGGCAGCCGCTGCGGGCGGCACGATCGGAGCCGAAGGTATAGGCGAGGCGGCAGCACGAGCCGCAACCATCGGCGCCACTGGCATCGGCTTAGGTTCCGGCCTGACCGCACGCTGAGGCGCCGGGGGCGTTACCAGGAAGTCAGCGCCCAGCGACGATTCCAGATCGGCAACAAATTCGCCCAGAACATCTTTCTTGGCAGCAACCGCAGGTTCGAATGCGCGGACCGGGGTTGCTTTCGGCTTTGGAGCCGGCGCCGCCGGTGGTTCAAAATCACCCAGCTCAGATTCCAGGTGCGCAACCAATTCCTTGAGTTCGGTATCCTCGCGGGCCGGCGCCGGAGCCGCGGCAACTTCTTCGACCGGCTCTTCGGCAATCGCTTCTTCCTGAACCGGTTCCTCCTGCACCATCTCCTCCTCTACCGGTTCCTCTTCGATGGTGACCTCTTCTATGGCCGCTTCCGGGGCGGCTTCAGGCTGAGGTTTTGGAGCGGGCGCAAACGCAGTCTCGTATTCAGCGCGCAAGGTGTCGAGCAGATTCTGATCTTCCGTCAGCGCTTCCAGCTTGGCCATCGCGGCCAGAGCCTGCAAGCGCATGGTGTGTTGCAGGTAGAACCGAACTTCTTCGACGGTTTCGGGAACCAAATCCGGCGCAGCGGTCCGAGCCAACGGGGCAATCACCGCGGCAGGCTCCGCCGGTGCTGGAGGTTCAACGGGAGCCGAAGCCTCTAGGGCTGCCGGTTCTCCGGTAAAAGAACCTTCCCACTCCTCAGAAAGATCGATTTCGCTATGCTTTGCAGCAATTGGCTGGTCCTCGTCCGCGGAGGGCGCCGCCTCAACTGCAAATTCACCAGGTGCCTCCGTTGGCCACGGCGCCGGAGCGGGAATTTCGGCCGGTGCCGCTTCGGCGGACGCCGTCCCCGCATGCTGCTCATACCTCGATGCCAGCTCTCCATAGCGGCCAGCCTCTTCAGCATATCCCGCCTCGGAATAGACTTTTTCCAGCGACCGGCAACAAATGGCTCCCTCAGCGAAACGCCCGGCGCGAGTATGTAGCGCAAGGAGACGCTGATTCAGGCGTATGTCGTGTGGCGCTTTGGGCAGGGCAGCGATGAGCGGTCCCAAAGCCTTGGCCGGCATATTGTAAGAGACAAATAGTTCCGCATCGGTTAGGGCCGCGCGCACCTCGGCTGAGATGTTCTCTGAGTACGCTTGTTCAATCGAAGGCGCCGTGGCCTCGAGTTCGTCCACGAGTACCGTGCCCTCTTCCGCGGTAATCATGCCCGAACGTGGTTCGCCGCTCAGCTTGCCGCAAACCTGCTGATAGTTCTGCGCGTGGATCGGGTTCTGCGGCTCGACCGTCATCAACTCCTGATACAGTTCGCGCGCCTTCTCCAAGTCTCCCTTTTGCACGCTGGCGTGCGCCAACAATTCGGTGACTTCGCTGATGTGGGTGGTCTCGCCGGCTTTCCGGAAAAGTTCGAGCAGCAGCTCGAGGGATTCGGGCTCGGTGCGGACGTGGCCGATGATGGTGTGCAGGTTTTCCAGAACCTTGGCCTGATCCATGACCATCAACCGGTCCCCGTACTGGTGATAAACGTTGAGCGCGTCCTGGAAGAGCCCGCCCTTCAACAACGCCCCGACAAATCCGGCAATGCCTTCGATATCGTTGTGAATTGTGAGCAGTTTGGTGGCCAGCATTCCCGCGTCGCTCAACCGATCGGCCGCCAGATAAGCCTGGAACAGCGCCTTGAGCGCCTCCGGCTGTGTGTCGATATCGGGAACCTGCTGGAAATAATTGATGGCGCCAGCGCTGTCTCCGGCTTCCAGCGCGTTCTTGCCGCGCAGCAGCAGGACCTGGTTGTTCTTCGGATCCAGGGTCAGCATGCGCTGCAAAATGTCTTCGGCGGGAACCAGCTGACCACGAGTGCGCAGCTGTTCGGCGGCACTGGAAAAAATCTGCCAGGCTTCGTTTTTCTTTCCCAGCCGAACGTAGACCTCGGCCAAACGCACCTTCATAGCGACGTTCTCGGGGTCCATCTCCAGAGTTTTTTGGAAAATGCGAACCGCCTGCTCCAGTTCACCCGTGCGCAGAAATTCTTCCGCCACTTGCAGATACTGCTGCCGCGCATCGTTGAACAGGCCCTGCTGCGTATACAGTTCTGCCAGCTTGAGCACGCCCTCCAGCGACGTTCTCAGCTTGGTGAGCTTCTTGTACATGGCGATGGCCTTGACCGTGAAGCCCTGCTGGGCGTAGGCGTCGCCGACCGTCTTGAAGCAAGTGCAGGCTTCTTCGGGCTGGCCAAGACGGGCGTGCAGGTCGCCTACAGTATTCAGGACCGTGAGGTCCTTGGGATCGTGCTTGAGGACTTTTTCGTACTCAGCGATGGCGTTCTGCAGCTTGCCTTGCTGGACGTACTTTTCCGCAGAGCTGAGGACCTTCGCCTTGTTGAAGCCTAGACCAAACGCCATATTAGTGCGGACTCCGGATGACGCACCGTTCGTGATGCCTGCAAGGGCACAGACGGGGTAGTCGCCCTTCCTGTCGTATCGGCTGGCAAGGCCGAACAATCAAGTGAGGTGACCTGCGATAGTGCCAATTGTAATCCGCCTACCCAAAACTGCCCGGTTACGGAGGTAACAGAACAGCCCGCAAGTCACTACATTATCTCGTACGAGCGGGGGGCGCTGCCAGGTGACGGCCTCGGGGCACCCAAGCCGCGGCCCGCTCGACGGTACGAACGATTTCCACACGCCGTTAGGTGGTTTCTCCGATGGTTGGTTACTGCTTTTCCCGGCTAAGTTGAGCTCTCGTTCGCCCTGCGTATTCGAGTAAACCAACCGTTTGTTGCCCAGCAGCATTAGGTTTGGGTTGCCCCAAAAGGCCCTGGAGTTCCTCTGCCGCAGATCCGGCATTTGTTCTCAGGTCCAGCTGCCATCTCAAGTGCCTCAATTTGTCGAAGTTGGAGATGTCATGACGAAGTTCTGGGTTCTATTGTTTGCTCTCAGCTCTCTTGCCTCTGCGCAAATTCCGCGTTCCAAACATGTTTGGCTGATAACGCAAGAGAACCACAGCTACGAAAGCGTCATCGGCAATGCCGGCATGCCATATTACAACTCATTGGCGACCAAGTATGCGCTGGCCGCGCAGTATGATTCGGAGCAACACAGTTCTGTTCCCGCTCTGATGTGGCTAGTCGCCGGCCAGCCCGTCACAAGCAACAACAATACTACTGCCTGTTTCAATGCAAACAACGTTGTGCGCCAGGTGCTTGCCAAGCCACTGACCTGGAAATCGTACCCGGTAGATCTCCCGTACGCCGGCTTTCTCGGCCTGAGCAATTTGAATTATGTTCGCAGGCATAACCCGCTGATTGACTTCACCGATGCATGCACGGCGGTTCAGAAGCTGAACAGCGTACCTTTCGGCCAGTTAGCCCTCGATATGGCGGCGAATAACGCACCGAACTACATCTACATCACTCCCAACCTCGATGAAGATGCGCATGATGGTACGCTAGCGGCCGCCGATGTGTGGCTGTCAAAACATCTTCCGACCATTCTCGCCAGACCCGAGTTCAAACCAGGTGGTGATGGTTTGCTCTTCATTGTCTGGGATGAGGGTAATCTGACCGGCGACAATCGCTGTTCCACGACGGTCACCTCCGGTTGTGGTGGCCGCATCGCTACACTTGTGATTGGTCCGCAGGTGAAACCGCAATACAAATCCACCGTCCACTACTCTCACAAGAATCTGCTGCGCACGGTATGCGACGCCATGGCATTTGCCTCCTGCCCGGGAGCGGGTGCGACGGGGCAGCCCATGGCAGACTTCTTCAACACGGTCAAAGCAATTGCGCCTCTCGACAATGCGAAAGTCGCTTCGCCGGTGCATGTCCAGGCGACCACCAGTAACAGCAGTCCTGTCACCGCGATGCAGATCTATGTGGACAACTTGCTCCGGTATCAAGGGAAGTCCAACCAGGTGAACACCAGTTTCGCAATGAGCTTGGGGCCGCGCTACATTGTGGCGCCCTCCTGGGACAAGGCGGGAGAAATTCACAAGACCGGGGTGCACGTTACGGTGCAGGCGCAAGCCGGGACCATCCGCTCACCGATGCCCGATGCCACCGTGACTTCTCCTGTCCCGGTGGTCGCTACCGCCGACGGGGTCAGCCCGGTGCAAACGATGCAGATCTATGTCGACGGCACTTTGACGTACAAGGGCGATGGCAACGCACTGAATACAACCCAGCAACTGACGCCCGGAAAGCACTCCATCGTTGTCGAGGCCACAGATCAGTCGGGTGCAGTAACCAGGAGCAGGTCCACCGTAAATGTGGTCACACCGTAGTCAGGGAGCGGACACGGTTTGTCCTGACAAACGGGTCGTCCTCCTAAACAGGCGTCAGCCGGTGAAGGTCTCGCGCGCACTTGCAAAGAGTCTGCTTGTGCGACCAAAAAAGGGACGGGCGAGACGCCCGTCCCCTACAACGACTCGCAATTATCATTCCTGCCGAGCGACTAGCGAGCTGCCACCACCGCGGCCCGCTTGGTCAGAGGCACGAACTCGCGAACCTCGTGACCGGTCCAGACCTGCCGCGGGCGCGCGATCTTCTGCTCCGGATCGGTCAACAGCTCCTGCCATTGCGCCAGCCAGCCGGCTGTGCGCGGGATGGCAAACAGCACCGTGAACATCTCCGGCCGGAATCCCATCGCCTGGTAGATGATCCCAGAATAGAAGTCGACGTTGGGATACAGCTTGCGTTTGACGAAGTATTCGTCTTCCAGCGCAATCCGCTCCAGTTCGAGCGCGATGTCCAGTCTGGCATTGCGGCCGGTTACTTCGAAGACCTGCTCAGCGGTCCACTTGATGATCTTGGCCCGCGGATCGTAATTCTTATAAACGCGGTGCCCGAAGCCCATCAACTTGCCGTGTCCGTCTTTGATCTTCTTGATGTACGCCGGCACATTGTCCTTGGACCCGATCTCGTCGAGCATCTTGAGAACTTCTTCGTTGGCTCCACCGTGTAGTGGGCCGGCCAGGGCTGCGGCTGCCGCCGCCGTAGTCAGGAACGGATCGGTGTGTGCGCTGCCCACCGCCCGCATAGTGTTGGCGCTGCAGTTCTGTTCATGATCGGCATGCAGGATGAACAGAATGTCCAACGCCCGAGCCAGCACCGGATTCGCCAGGTACTTCGGCTCGACCATCTTCCACAGCATGTTCATGAAGTTCTCGGCATAGCCCAGGTCGTTGTCCGGATAGACATACGGAAAACCCAAGCTGTGGCGATAGGTCATGGCAGCAATGGATGGAATCTTGGCAATTAGGCGGATGATTTGGTGCATCCGGTTAGCCGGATCGTGAATATTCTTCGCTTCCGGATAAATGGTGGACATCGCTGCCAGAGTGCTTACCAGCATGCCCATGGGGTGGGCGTTGTAGCGGAAACCCTCCATGAACTTCTTGGTGGTCTCGTGCAGCATGGTGTGGTGAGTGATTTCGGCGACCCACGTTTTGAGCTCGGTTTCCGTAGGCAGATTGCCGAAGATCAACAGGTAGGCCACTTCCAGGAAGGTGCAGTGTTCGGCGAGAACTTCAATAGGATAGCCGCGATACCGCAGGATGCCGCGATCTCCATCAATGAAGGTGATGCTGCTGCGGCAGGAAGCGGTATTCATGAATGCCGGATCATAGGTCATCATCCCAAACTCTTCGGGCTTGGTCTTGACCTGCCGCAAGTCCATCGCCCGAATCGTGTCGTGTTCGATGGGGATCGTATAGGTTTTATTGGTGCGATTGTCGGTAATCGTAAGGGTGTTTTCTTGCGCCATGTAAGGTCCTCCTTGACCGCGAGTACTGGGCCGGAAGCGGGAGGCCAGGACCACCTGCGCTCGGGAGGGCAGGAACCTGAAATCGGGGATCTGCCGAGCTTCGCGCCTCTAGGGGAAACAGCCGCTCCTCCACGATTGTGATGGTCGTAGTCCGGTTCGGCAGTGAGGGAAATCACGCCCGTTGGTGATTTCAGAACAACTGCCGGTTCCGCTGCTCCCGGGTCCGCAGCCGATTTGCGCCGCCCAGGCTGGCTCCTAGCAGTTTACGCCCGAGCGAGGGGCGATAGTAAGAAGACAACCAGCACCAGCAAAACTGGCCGGGGCAGATGCCGGGCCAATTTCCAAACCATAATACTCATCGACTCGATCCTCCGCCTGGGGGAATTGCGAACGAATCAGTCACCTAACTTACTTGGACTCGGCAGTCCAAAAGCTTGGCATACCGATGGCGAAGCGTGTAGCTTGGGTGAACTGGAAAGATTGTAGCAAACCCATTCCAAGGAGCAAGCTCTTTCCATGACCTGGATTCGGACCGTGCCTCTTCCCGAGGCTAACCAGAAACTAACCAAGGCGATCGAGGCGGAAAAGGCCCTCTATCCCAAGGAATACGCGGTTCCCGTCCATCCGGCACCCGGGGGTGGCGCGTCGGAGATCGTGGCCTCGCATAGCCTAATCCCTGACGCCCTCTACCATGCCTTTGCTACTTTTGGCGTTCTGATGTCTCCCGACCTGCCCCTGCAGCGGCGACAACACGAAATGATCGCCACGATGGTCTCGCTGACCAACCGGTGCGTTTATTGAATCGAGTCGCACGCAGAGTTTCTGCGTAGGGTGACGCTGGATGAGAACCTGATTCGCGCCCTGGAGAAGGACTACAACACGGCGCCGATCAGCCGCCAGGAACGGGTGATGCTCGATTACGTCGTGAAGCTGACCAAAGACGCCACTCAGGTCCAGCCGGCAGATCACGAGCGCATGCGCGATGCCGGCTTCGACGACAGGGCGATCCTGCAAATTACGCTGATTGCCTCCTGGTTTAACTACATCAACCGCGTGGCGGACGCACTCGGCGTAGGGAGGAGCTGAAAAATTGCAGTTCGGGCGGAACACGAGTCAGTAGACGTATAACCGCCAGGGAGGGATCGATGGAGCCCGCGCTCAAACGAAATCTTCTCCGCAGCTTTCTGCTATCGCTAGGAATCTCGCTGGCAGCTTACGCTTTGACCTGGGGCTTATTCATCACGCACGGGGAACTTGGGATCTCGAGCCACGCCGCCGTATCTGTCGGAATTTGGACGTTCCCCATTGTGTTCGTCTGCAGCCTACTGTTTTATGCCGTGAAAAGCGCCGCCGCCCGCCGTCATTAAAGCGCTACGTTCTTTCATGGAACGCCATTCCCTGATCGAATACGTTGAGAACTTCCGACGACATGGGTTTGAGTGTGCTTATGTGGACCATCGCGGATATCGCAGCGGTCGGTGGAGCTACGGCCAGATTGCAGAAATGGCTTCCCAGTTTGCTCGGGAATTGGAGAAGCGCGGCATCGGCAAGGGCGACCGGGTATTAATCTGGGGCCGGAACTGCGCCGAGTGGGTAGCGGGGTTCTTTGGATGCGCGTTGCGAGGGGCAGTGATTGTCCCCATGGACGACGCGGCAAACAGCGATTTCGTTTTGCGTGTGCATCAGCAGGTTGACGCCAAGCTTCTGGTTTGCTCTCAGCAACACGCTAAGAACGTTGGCCAATTGCCGATAATGGTGTTGCAAGACTTACTACAGGTCCTTGCCCAGCATTCGCCCAGTTCCTATACACCGGCCGATCTGCAGCCAGGTGACACCCTTGAAATCGTATTCACCTCGGGAACAACCGCCGAGCCCAAGGGAGTCGTTATCACGCACGGCAACGTCTTGGCGAACGTCGAGCCGTTGCAAGCGCACATCAAGGAGTATCTGCAATATGAACGCTTCGCGCATCCAGTCCGTTTTCTGAACCTGCTCCCGCTCAGCCACGTGTTCGGACAATTTCTCGGAATTTTCCTTCCGCATCTAATGGCGGGCACGGTGATCTTTCAGGAATCGCTCAATCCGTCGGAGATCATCGGCACCATCAAGCGGGAGCGTGTGTCGGTACTGGTGGCAGTTCCGCGAATTTTGCAGTCGCTAAGAGAAAAGATTCAGCGCGACCTGGAAGACGCTGGGAAGTCGAACGAGTTCCGGCAGAACTTCAGCCAGGCAGAAGACAAGCACTTCCTGCGCCGCTGGTGGATTTTTCGCCACATCCATCGCCAGTTTGGCTGGAAATTCTGGGCTTTCATCTGTGGCGGCGCCGCCCTGGATCGGGTTGCTGAGGAATTTTGGGGGCGGCTCGGGTATGCCGTCATTCAGGGATACGGCCTGACCGAGACTACGTCGCTCATCAGTGTGAATCACCCTTTCAAGCTGGGTAAAGGCTCGGTGGGAAAGGTGCTCGCCGGGCGAGAGATCAAATTGGATGAGACCGGCGAAATCCTGGTGCGGGGCGCAGGTGTGGCCTTCGCTTACTGGAGTGGGCGCGAACTTCGGCCAGTGGCAAGTCAAGAGGGCTGGTATCACACCGGCGATGTCGGCGAGCTTGATGCGGAAGGAAATCTGTACTTCAAAGGCCGCAAAAAAGACGTGATCGTTACTTCCGCCGGAATGAATGTCTATCCCGAAGACCTGGAGGCGGCCTTACGCCGCCAGCCCGAAATAAAAGACTGCGTCGTAATTGGAATACAACGCGATGGTAACGCGGAACCGGGTGCGGTGCTGATCCTGAGAGACCGGAGCGCCGACGCCGCAGAAATTATGCGGCGGGCGAACGTGTCACTGGCGGAATATCAGCGCATGCGCACGTGGGCGGTCTGGCCCGAGAAAGATTTCCCACGCACGTCGACCCAGAAACCTAGGATCAGCCTTATTCGGCAGACCCTCGGGGCAAACCTGCAGCCCAGTTCGGATCAGTCTACAAGTCCGCTCGCAGAAATGATTGCGCGCCTTACGGGACGATTGCCGAGCCTTCGTCCTGACGCCAACCTGGAAACCGACTTGAACCTGAGTTCGCTGGAGCGGGTCGAGTTAATGAGTGCCCTGGAAGACCGCTATCAGGTCGACTTGAGCGAGACCAGCTTCGCGGCACTCAGCACTGTTGGGGACCTGGAACGCATGTTGCGGGGGGAGGCTGCCCCCCGCGCGCACTATCACTATCCCCGATCGGCGCTGCGCTGGCCAGTAACCTGGATTCGCTTGCTGGCGCATTACTTACTGCTGCGCCCCGCCGTGTTTCTGCTGGGGTGGCCACGCATTTTGGGACTCGAAAATCTTCGCACAACATCAGGACCGGTGCTGGTTGTCTCCAACCATATCAGCGATGTTGATGTCGGATACGTGCTGACCGCACTCCCAGCGCGCTTACGGCATCGGCTGGCGGCAGCAGTCGGCGGCGAGGCCATGGAAGCTCTCTATACGCCGCCTTCCTCGCGAAGTTGGTTCGGCCGGCTTTTCGACCGCCTGCAGTGGATTTTAGGCGCGGCGTTACTCAACATTTTTCCTTTACCACGCCAGTCTGGATTCCGACAGAGTTTCGCTTACGCGGGCGAGTGCGTAGATCGCGGATACAGCGTGCTCGTTTTTCCCGAAGGCCATCACACCACCACCGGCAAAATGCTTCCATTCCAAGCAGGCATTGGAGTTTTGGCTAACCGCCTGGAGATTCCCGTCGTCCCCATGCGGATTGATGGATTGTTTGAGGTCAAGCAATCGGGCAGCAAGTTTGCCTTGCCGGGGAGAATCACAGTTCGGGTGGGTGCTCCACTTAAATTTGAAGCCCGAACCGAACCAGGCGCGATTGCTCGGGAATTACAGAAGAGAGTCGAAGAATTGTGAGTATCCACACTGCCCACACTGGTCCGAAACGGCTCCCCAGACTGTCTTAACCCTTTGCTGGAATGGGGCCCCCCGGTGAATTCCCGAACCTGGTTATGACTGCTGCAATACGCATCGTCCTCGCAAATGATTTGGCTGGCCGCTCTGAAATGGCAACCCGGCTCGTGGCCGACTAATCCAATCGCAGCGGGCGTACAGCATACTCCGTCCGCAGAATAAATAGTCAGGAGACCCCCAATGCATCCAAGGCATCCTCTGGCAGTCCATCTGAGCCTTAAGCGCGTGTTTCTTTGCCGTTCTGTCCGCTTTTCCACCGCAGAACCTGGCAGCGCAGACTCACGTGGTGAGCCCTTCTGGTTGCAGAAGGCCACCATCTCCGCCGCCCAGGTGCGGCAACACAACCAGGAACAGGTCAATCAGTTCTTTGCCAGTCCCCTCGCGCAGAGGGCGCTGCAAGATGCCCACATCGAGAGCGCCCAAGTGAAAAAAGCAATTTCGACTTTGAGCGACGAAGAACTCGCCAAGACTGCGGCGCGCACGCAAAAGGCGCAAAAAGATGTCGCCGCAGGCGACCTAGGCGGTGGACGCTCACGCTGATCGTGATCGCGATTGCCGCCGGGCCGATCATGGTTCTGGTCACCAAGCTGTGAGACGGCCGCTCTGAGCGCCTCGCCTTCATCTGGAGCGGTCGATCTCGGTATAATCGCAAAACGACCCGGTGTCGCTCTGGCCGCAATCTTTGATAAGGAGAGTAGCAAGATGCTTTCTTTAGTGCGGCAGTCTGCACGAGTAGTCACCGCTTGTGTTCTCGTAACCATTTTTGCGGTTCCGCCTAGCCTGCTGGCGCAGGCTCAGATTCACGTCGTCAGCCCCGCTGATCTGCACCATGCAACGGTGGCGGCTAGCGAAACCCGGCAGCACAATCTGGACACCGTCAGCAATTTCTTGTCCTCGCCGGCGGCGCAGATAGCTCTCACATCGGCTCACATGGATTCAGCGAAGGTGAAAGCGGCAGTGTCATCGTTGAGCGACGAGGAACTCGCGCAATTGGCGTCGCGAGCGAACAAGGCTCAGGCCGACTTTGCCGCGGGCAACCTCACGGATCGCGACTTGCTGATCATCCTGCTGGCTGTTGCAGCATTGGTTCTGATCATTGTGGCCGTCCGATAGAACTGAAATGCGTGGAAGTCCAGCCTGCCGACTTCTTATCGTGCTATCTCTCGCGGGAGTGCTGTTCGCTTCCGACGGCAGTGGGGTATGGCTAGACGTTCCTTTCATCAAACAGGAGAAGAATGGTTGTGGCGCCGCCAGTATCGCTATGGTGATGCAATACTGGCAGCGCCAGCAACAACTGGCGCTGCAGCCGGTTGTTGATGCAGAACAAATCCAGCGTGCCCTCTACTCGTCGGAAGCGCACGGGATTTATGCGTCCGACTTGGAACGTTATTTTCAGCAGCACGGGTTCCGGGCGTTTGCCTTTCGCGGGGAATGGGGCGACCTGAAAGAGCACCTGGAGAAAGGCCGGCCTCTGATTGTTGCGCTCAAGCCGCAGAGGGGTGCACCTCTGCATTACGCGGTCGTGGCCGGTTTGGATGAGCAGCAGGGGATCGTCCTGAAGAACGATCCTGCCGAACGCAAGCTACTCAAGCAAGATCGAGCGAACTTCGAAAAAGAATGGAGAGCCGCCGGCAATTGGACGCTGCTGGCAATACCTCAACAGGACGGCCACTAATCCGCGCCCTGGCCGCCCTCGTACTATTTGGGTGGACGTTCTCGCTCCCAGCCCAGTCCTCGCAACAAACGTCAAACCGGCTCAGTACGATCCGGCAACTCTTTGCCGAACACCGCTGGGAGCAGGTGGTTCGCGAAGTCGAATCGACCCCTAATTGTGACGCCGAGCTCGATTTCTACTACGGAACCGCGTTGGCGCAACTCGGGCGCTGGGACGATGCTCGTCGAGCTTTTCTCGGTGGACGTCGTTTGCGGCCTAAAGACAAGCGGTTCCCCATCGAGTTGGGTGGAGTCGCCTTCAAACAGAGGCGCTATTCGGAAGCCGCTGCCTGGCTACAGCGTGGACTCCGGCTAGACCCTGCCGATTCCTACGCCAATGATTTCCTGGGAACAGTTTATTTTGTGCAGGGCAATCTGGAGGCCGCGCTGAAATACTGGAATCGCGTTGCCAAACCGCAGATCGAGCAAATCCGTCCCGAGCAGCGTCTTCGCATTGCCCCGGCGCTTCTGGATCGTGCCTTCGCGTTCGCCCCAGCGAGCACGCTCCGCCTGCCCGATCTGCTGACCACCGAAGCGCGTATCGGCGGCCTGGACATTTTCCCCAGTTATAGCTTTCAGCTGACAGCACAGGACGACGGCAAGTTTGACGTAGTCTTTCGCGCCCAGGAGCGAAACGGATGGGGCAGCAACAAATGGGAGTCGCTCTTGTCTATTTTCCGAGGTGTTTTCTACCAGACGGTCTACCCCGAATACTTCAACCTGAATCGCTCTGCGATGAACGTCACGTCTTTGGTGCGCTGGGATGCCCAGAAGCGGCGCCTGGCGGCGACCTTCTCTGCTCCGCTGGAACACAACCCCAGGCAGCGCTATCACCTCGGCCTGGATCTGCGTAACGAGAACTGGGTGATCCGTCCGTCGTTCAAGGGGCCAGCGCCAACCCTGGGTGCTCTCAATTTGCGGAGGGAGGCTGTCGACGGTGCGATCGCATCCTTCAGCAGCGGCCGCTGGGGCTGGTCCACAGGCGCAGAACTGTCTCATCGGGATTATCGAAGTGTTTTCGTCGGATCGGCGCTGATTCCGGACGTGCTGTCGCGTGGGTACCAGCTCAAACATCTGGCGCAATTGAATTACGAACTCTGGCGAGTGCCTGATAGGCGATTGGTTGTTGCGTCCAGTGTCTCCTCGCAGGTTGCAACCATCTGGTCGAACCCGCGACACACTTTTGAGAAGCTGCAAGCATCACTTTCCGGCGACTGGTTTCCACAAATGCGGGGTGACGATTACAAACTCCAGGAACAGATTCGTGCGGGCAAGACTTTCGGCCAGGTTCCCTTTGACGAATTATTCATGCTGGGGCTGGAGCGCGACAACGATCTCTGGCTGCGTGCTCACATCGGAACCCGCGACGGTCGCAAGGGCAGCGCCCCTCTGGGCCGCAATTACTTCCTGTCCAATTGGGAAATCGACAAAAACGTGTACGACAACGGCATCTTCAGCGTGAAGCTTAGTCCGTTCTTGGACACCGGGAAGATCACTGGTTCCTCAGCTGGATTGAGTTCAACGAAATGGCTCTCGGATACAGGAGTACAGGTGAAATTGAGCGTACTAGGCGTGGGGATCACGTTTACTTGCGCAAAGGACCTGCGCTCTGGCAACAACGCTTTCTATGCTATGGCGTCGCGTTAGGGACGGAAGCCCGTAACCGCTATAATTCGCCACATGAAAAACCATAGACAACTAACTACCTTCGCCATTTTGATGTTGGTTGCGATTTCCGCCTTCGCCGCGAACCCCCGTTCAGCCAAAGCAAAATTGATTGATGCCCAGGGGAGGAGCGTAGGAACGGCGACATTGGACTCTTCGCCGAAAGGCGTGCAGATTAAACTGAACCTGAAGAACCTGCCTCCGGGCGAGCACGCCATGCACATCCATCAGAACGCCAAGTGTGATCCCCCGGACTTCAAATCGGCCGGACCGCATTTCAATCCAGACGGAAAGAAGCACGGCCTCGAGAACCCCGACGGACCGCACGCAGGGGATATGCCGAATTTCATTGTCGAGCACACGGGCAAATCTAAAGCCGTGGTCACTGCGCCGAATGTTAACCTGGGCAACGACAACCACTCTGTGTTCGGCAACGGCGGCACGGCTCTCGTGATCCACGCCAAGCCTGACGATATGAAAACCGATCCTGCCGGCAATGCCGGCGATCGCATTGCGTGCGGCATCATCAAGTAGCCGACGGCTTGTCCCTCAGCCCGTTCTAGCTGTGCAAGGCTACGCGACGAAGTCGCGGTCGCCGAAGACTTCCGCAGTGAAGGCTTCCAGCAGTGCGCCTCTTTGCCACGCGTCGAGCGACAGGCCGGCCTTGCGACAGGTTTGTTGAAGGAAGGTGATGCGGTCCCAGCCTTGTTCTGCCGGCACCTGCGGCAGAAGCAGCCCACGAACCCCACTCATCGAAATCAATAATCCATGGCGGCCGATCTCCACTTCTTCGGCGCGGATGGGCTGAATTAGGGAAAGCACGCTGAGGTGGACTTCCAGTTCGGGCGCTTCGTATGCGGTGACTGGATGGAAGCGTGTGTCCTCGAAGGCGGCGGCGCGGGCGGTTTCTATTACCGTGCGATAGAGAGACACCACGGGAAAGACATAGCCGACGCAGCCCCGGAGCTGCCCATGCAGGTACAGGGTCGTGAAAGCGCCCCGCGGTTCCGCCAAATGAGCAGTGGGCGCTTCGGTCGGGATGTCGCGGTTTTTGAAAGCAGCTTCAATCGAATCGTGCGCCACTCTCAGCAACACCGTGCGTTCTTCAGAGGAATACTCGCCAGGCTCGGGATGTGGATGCGAAGAGTGCGAGCAGGCCACCAGTTGCGAGTTATCAGGTTGCCGGGACATCGTGTTTCCTCCGCCGGCTAAGGACGAAGGCGCGTCTCCGTCGCTTCACCACGTGCCGGTCGATCTTCGACCAGAACGCGGCAAAGTAGTCGGTCGCGGAGACCAGTGACAGAAAAACCATGAACCAAATGGCTACCAGGGCGATCCAGTACACCGGGAAAAAGAGGGACTTATAAATCGGCCACTCGTTCCAACGGTGATCGAGGATCACGGCGACCACGGAGACGATCTGGACCAGCATTTTGAATTTGCCCAGATTGCTGGCTTCGATGGTGAAACCCTCCGATGCCGCAATGGAGCGCAAGCCGCTGACCAGGAACTCGCGGCCGATGATCACCACCGCAACCCAGGCGGGAACCAGTTGCGGGTTGAACTGCACCAGGGTCACAAAAGCGGCGGCAATGAGCAGTTTATCGGCCAGCGGATCAAGCAACATGCCGAGGGTTGTGATCTGACCTCGTTTGCGGGCGAGATAACCATCAATGCCGTCCGTGATGGAGGCGCAGATAAACAGCGCTGATGCGAGCAGCTCTTTCTCGCCAGGCACGCTGGTGAAGCGCGTGCTAAGCAGAATCCACATCAGCAGCGGGATGCTGAAGATGCGGGTCATCGTGATGTAGTTGGGCAGATTCACTGCGAATAGAGAGAGCCTTCCAGCGCACAAATCACACTAACCGAAATTAAATTATCCTCCACGTTCGATGAGGAAAGCAATGAAAGGATGAGTGAGCGAACTTTATCGTGTGTGGGGCGGGTGCGTTTTTGATGTAGCGCCGCCGTCTCGCAGGCTGTTGGGCGGCAGGGCATCCGGGCCCGCCGCCCATTGATCTTCAACCCAAATCGGTTACTTGCTTTGCTTGGCGATGATCTTGTCCGTGATCTTATCGCAGGTGGACTTGGGGACGACCTTCTTGCTGACCAGCTCGTTTTTGCGCTTGCAGGGACGACACTCGATGATCTTCTGGGCGGTGGCATCGCCGATTCCCGACAAGGTTTGCTGCTGGTCTTTGCTGGCAGTGTTGATGTCTATTAGCCCGACTTTGACAACCGAGGGTTGATTTTACGGATCTTTGGCGGTTTCCTGCCGATAAGTATTTGCTTTTCAGTAGCACTTTTCCCGCAACGCGTTGTAGTGAAGACCTAACCCCTTGATTGCTGCGAGGCGCCGTG
>DATEPX010000021.1:0-24119 GCA_035272945.1 Terriglobales bacterium | reverse complement strand
GCTGCGTTGTGTGTAATCCTGTTCATCGCGTAACCCACGGTGCGCGAATTCGGAGTCGGTCGTTCCGTGAAGACTAGAAGGTCCGCCGATGCCAGCATGTGCCTGGCTTGCTATCGTGTCCCGTCCGATGTGGTCGGTCTCAGGTATCTCTCTTGCAAGAACAAACTGAGGTTGCTTCGCATAATAATTGTCGGATCTAGGCGAATCTGAGGTGGAGGACGCAGGCCCTCGGTGAGAAACCGGACGATAGCACGAAAAGCGGTGAAACCTTGTTCACGAGGCCTTTGATAAAGCGTAGCTGCAATCTTGCCACCTTCGATGAGAGGGACGATCGCCGAAAAAAGATCCGTACAGATGACCTTGACCTTACCTGCTAGCCCGAGTTCGTCCAAGGCCCGCATCACGGGAAGTGAGTTAGCCGTACTAACGTAGATCCCCCTGATAGAAGGGTGTTGCAGAAGAAGCTTGCGGCATTTTTCATTTGCTTCTTTACTCTCGTCATGCATTTCCACCACCCCGACAATTCTCCCGCGCGGGCAGGAAGCTTCGAAGCTGTTACGAAAGCCCTTCAGTTTTTGTTCGTGATCTGTCGTGGCGTGCATACCGATAAAGACGGCTACATTGCCTTTCTCCGAAACTAGATGCCCCATCAGCTCGCCGGCGAGGGCTCCATTTACAAAAGGATCGACGGAGACGGAGGTAAGGCGCTTCGACCCCGGCGCGTCCGTAGCAACACACACAACCGGAATTCCACGCCGAGCGGCCTGGTCGATGCAAGGCCGAAGCCGACTTGGGTAAGCCGGCGAGATCACTAGACCTCGAATGTCTTCATTCAAGATATCCCGAAACGATTCGAGTTCGTGCGGTCCGAATCGGTCGTAGGGACGATGCAGAATTTTCACCCCGAAAGCCTCGAACGCGCTTGCCGCCTCGAATATGCCTTCTCTCACATCATCATAGAAATGACTCACCTCTTGGGGCAGACTCAACCCGATCGTGATGTGCTTTCGGGACGAAAGATAACGAGCAGCCAGGTTGGGGCGATAACCGAGGCGCCGCGCGGCACGCAAGACCCTGCGTCTGGTAGCCGGATGTACACCGTCGCGATTGTGGAGTGCGCGATCGACGGTTCCCCGGGAGACACCAAGCGCGTCGGCAATGTCTTGCACCCCCACCTGATTTAAGGAGGTCTGCGATAGCGACTTTTGACTCTTTCCCATGCGCTTGATTGTGCCACACCCCCGGAAAATGGCTGCCCCTTTGCGCCATTCTGCACCACGTCTATCTTGTCGGTCCGGCGGGAGCGCTCCATAAACGGCTGCCCAGACACCAACGACCCGCAAGCGAATTTCTCCTTGACATCTGTGAGCAACAAGGCTAAAAGGGTCCGTGCACGTGAACGTTTTTGGGAGCGTGCACGGCCTCTCCCAAATCGAAAAACGGGACGTCAACCGCCAACAAGAAGTTCCCTCATTGCGGGGGTGGAGTTTGGTTTCTTGAGAAGGGATGGCCGAAGAGAAATAAATAAGGGATTGAACAACAACTGAGAAGCCACCAGCGAAGACTTCATGCTGGATATGCTCATTGCCGCGTTATTGGGCCACGGCCTCTACTGGTGACCGAAAAAATAGCCGGGAGGAATTCCACCATGCAACGATCAGCTGGAGTTTGCATGCGGGTTGTTCTACTCTTCGCGATCTTGGCTTCGACGCCACTCTTCCTCTCAAAACAGGCATTGGCGCAAGTTGACACCGGGGCGCTATTGGGTACGGTGAAAGACCAATCTGGGGCGGTCGTTCCCGGCACCAGGGTGACCCTTATCGACGAGGGAACTTCGTTTGCGGTCACCACCACCTCAGCCCACGATGGCACCTACATTTTCAGACCGATCAAGATAGGTACCTACTCGGTAGAAGCCGAGTATCAGGGGTTTCGAAAAGTCAAGCGTACCGGCATAGAAGTCAGCATCCAGGCTCAAGTAGTGGTGGACCTTATGCTTGTGCCCGGCGCCGTCAATGAGACCGTGGAAGTCAAATCCGCCCTCCCTTTGCTTCAGACGCAGAGCGGGTCCGTCGGAGAGGTGATGGATTCGGGCTCAATCAATAATCTACCGCTTAACGGCAGGAATTTTAACTTCCTGGCGCGACTCACCGCCGGAGTTACGCGGGCACAGCCTGACACGCGAGGACTGGACGCAAACGGCTGGTTTGCTGCGAACGGAACACGTCCTGCCCAGAACAACCTTTTGTTGGACGGCATCGACAACAACAGCAATAACGTGGATTTTCTGAACGGGGCCGCGTATGTCCTCAAGCCTCCGGTCGATGCAGTTGCAGAGTTCAAGATACAAACCAGCGCGTTCGATGCGCAGTTTGGGCGCGCGGGCGGTGCAGTCCTAAACGTCAGTTTAAAGTCGGGGACCAACAACTTCCACGGGAGCGCATGGGAATTTGTCCGCAATGACAAGTTCGACGCAGCCGACTACTTCCAGAATGCTGCCCGCCAGCCAAAAGGGGAGTACCGGCAAAACCAGTTCGGGGGCTCGATCGGCGGACCGATTCGCAAAAATAAGACTTTCTGGTTTGCCGACTACGAAGGATTGCGAGTCCGTCAGGCAACCCCCTGGGTGGCGAGCGTGCCTACTGCGGTCGAACGAGCCAGCGGCTACACTGATTTCCGGGATCTTGTCACGGGGCAAAACGGCATTGCGGGTACGGACCTCCTAGGCCGCTCGTTCCCGCTCGGAACCATCTTCGACCCCGCCACGACTCGTCCTGTGACTCAAGGACAGGTGGATTCTGTCACGGGTCTGACTGCCAAGGGCATCGGTTACGTTCGCGACCAGATCCAATGCAACGGTATGGCAAACACGATCTGCCCGGGCCGCCTGGACCCGAATGCCATAAAACTACTTAACCTTTTTCCCGATCCGATCGGTCCAGGCCTCGTCAACAATTATTTCAAGAGCCCTGTCGCCGCCGATCGGGCTGATCAGTTCGACGTCCGCATTGACCAAAACTTCAGCGAAAGGGACCAGATCTTCGGGCGATATAGTTTCTATGACGAAACATCCTTTAAACCCGCGCCATTTTCGGGTTTTGCCGATGGCGGAGGATTCGCCCAGGGCACCCAAACCAACCGTAACCAGGGCGCGGGCTTAAGTTGGACCCACACGTTCTCCTCGACCCTGATCAATGAGGCGCGGGTCGGGTTCAACCGGGAGCACGTCTACCGTGTTCAGCCCTTCGGTGACGACACGAGCAACATCCCCGCGCAGTTTGGAATTCAGGGGATACCGCAAGTAAAAGGAAACGGAGGTCTGCCTACCATTCTCATTGGGGGATTAGGCCAAACTCCTCAGCCCAATGTGCGAGGTCAATTGGGCTCTGGGGAATGGCTGGTGAGCGAAAGATTCAGCAGCACCTATCAACTCACCGAGAATTTAACCAAGCTGTACAAGTCGCATACCTTCAAGGGAGGCGGGGAAATTCAGCTTATCGATTTCCCTTGGATCGCCCCTCCCTTCTCTCGGGGCGAGTTTAGTTTCAGCGGTGCGTACACCTCCATACCAAACATTACTGACGGCAGCACCAGCCGCGCACAATTCCTGCTGCTACCTACCACTGCAACCGTCGCAGGGGAAATCAACAACCTTGGAGGCACGGATAGTGTTCAAGCCTCGAATTTCGGAGAGCTTTCTCCCTTTAAGCGTTACTACGGCACCTACTTCCAAGACGATTGGAAGGCCACACAGAAATTAACCTTGAACCTGGGGATTCGTTGGGATTTCTTTAGTGCTGTCGGCGACAAGCACGGGGCACAGGGCAACTTTGTTCCAGGGCCCCCAGGTTCCGCGAAGTTCCTAGTCCCCACTAGACGGAAAGGCGATCCCCTCTCATCATCGTTTACTGACCTTTTCCAAGCCGACGGCATTCAGCTTGTGTACACAGATTCTTACGGTTTGGGTTTGATCACGACCCAGAAAACCAACTTTGCTCCGCGCCTCGGTTTCGCCTATCAGCTAAAGCCCAAATGGGTCGTACGCGGAGGATACGGAATCTTTTATGGCGGATTCGAAAATCGAGGTGGCTATCCCGCGCTAGGGTACAACTACCCCTTCCAGTACGCATTTTCCTTCCCCAGTCCCAATTCTTGGACACCCGTAACCTACTCGGACGGCCAAATTGCGACACTGGAACGGGGCTTTCTAAGCATTCCTCTCAAGCCCGACTTGGTTAAGGCGAACGGCTTGGCCTTTCGGGGGATCCAGCTCAACTACCAAACTCCTTACATACAGTCGTACAACCTAACCACACAATACGAGTTGGCCCCGGGCAATTCACTGGAAGTCGGGTACGTCGCATCGCTCGGGCGTCACATCGAAACTTTTGCGGGGACAAACCTCGTGTCGCAGCTCTTGCCACCTGGAACAGATCCCCAGTTATATGTTCCGTTTCCGGATTTCGCCCGTGGCTCGCCATACGCAACAACCAATGCCAATAGCAATTACCATTCGCTGCAGACCAAGTACACTAGGCGGATGGCCAAAGGTCTGGAAGTTCTTGCTGCGTTCACTTGGGCTAAAGCACTGACGGATGCGGGCGATCTTCTCAGTGGTGGGAATGTCGGCGGATTCCGAGCCCCCGGTATCCCCGGGTTTGGAATCGCGCGGGATTACGGACTCGCAGACTTCGACATCCGGAAGGCGTTCTCGCTGAGCGGAAATTATCAGCTGCCCGTCGGCCGTGGCAAGCGTTTCCTGAGTACAGGCGGCAGGGCCACAGATGCCCTATTTGGCGGGTGGACCATGAACTGGATCTTGACGCTGAATGATGGTCAGCCCGTCACCATCAATTGCGTCACGCCTGGAGCGGCGGGAGTGGGCTGCTACGCCCTGCTGGTGCCGGGCCAAGACCGATATGCTGGCAAACACAACGTCGATCAGTGGATGAACCCCGCGGCATTCATGGATCCTCCACCGGCGACGACCATCGGACAAACGGACTTCTCCCCCCTGGGCGGCTACATCACTCCCATCACTGCCCCTGGTTTTCATCGGATGGACTGGTCACTGTTCAAAGATTTCAACACTTCAGAGACGACTCGCTTGGAGTTTCGTGCGGAGTTTTTCAACCTCACGAACCATCCCAACTTCGCAGCCCCTTCTGAAAGGAATTACAAGGATACGGCACACTTCGGGCAGATCACCTCGACGATCGACAGCCCCAACGATCCGCGGCAGATCCAGTTCGCGCTGAAGTTCTATTTCTGATATGGCCGAACCGGTCGTGGTGGGGTGTCTCCCCGCCACGTGCCGCCTCATTTTGGCCAAATGATGGAAGGGTTGGATGCATAGGTCCAGGGAGTCCACGCCGCGCATCGACGCAACCTGTAGCGGTTGTCGTGGGCGACAATGGCTTTTGAAGCTGCTCGGAGCTCTTCTCGTCACCCTACAAGCACTCTCGGCCGCTGACGCTGTGCCGGACCCTGCACAAGGAGTTGCTTCCTCGCGGCCTCGCGTGCCCGGCAACCAAGGTGTGCATTCACAGCGGGAAATCAGGCTTCGCCAAGCCGTTGCACGTGACCCCGCCAGTTTTGAGGCGAATTACAGACTCGGAGAATTCTACGTGCAGATGAGGAAATTAAAAGCCGGAATTCCCTACCTCGAAAAAGCCCACGAGCTTAACCCGGCGCATTACGCAAATAGCTACGATCTGGCTTTGGTTTACTTTGAAACAGGGGATCTGTTGAGGGCTCGCCGGCAGATCCAGGGGATGCTGGGACAGCGGGACAACCCTGAACTTCACAATCTGCTTGGAGACGTGGAAGAGAAGTCCGGGGACCCCGTGCGTGCAGCGCAGGAGTACCAGCTCGCCGCACAGCGGGAGCCGAGCGAACGGAATATCTTCGACTGGGGCAATGAACTGCTTCTCCATGGCGCTTTCGAGGACGCGGAGAAGGTCTTTTCGGTTGGCATCGAGCGCCATCCGAACTCGTCGCGGCTCCACATTGGTTTGGGAATTGCCTTCTACTCTCGCGGTTTCTATGACGATGCTGCGCGCGTGCTCTGCCGCGCTTCAGACCTTGACCCCTTAGATCCGCGCCCCTACCTCTTCCTGGGCAAGATGTTCGATATTTCGCTAAGTCAGGCCGGGCAGGTGAAAGCGCGTCTTCGGAGGTTTGTACAGTCCCACCCACGGGACGCCATGGCGCATTACTACTACGCGATGAGCCTCTGGAAGGGTGAACGGACACCGAAGGGAGAAGGTGACAAACGTGAGGTCGAGGGCCATCTAAAGCAGGCCACCGCTCTCGACCCGGCCATGGTAGAGGCGCATTTGCATCTCGGCAACTTCTACGCCGAGGAGGACAAGTTACAGCAGGCGATCTTTGAATACCGGCGAGCTATTCGCCTGAAACCTGACTCGGCTAGTGCCCACTATCGACTGGCTCAGACCTACAGGCGAAGCGGAGACATGCTCCGCGCCCAGCAGGAACTGGAACTTTACGGGAGACTACACGCACGGGATACGGCTGAAGATGCGAAGAAGTGACAGGCGTTCCGCTGAGTGAGGAATCCAGCGGGCGAATCAGGTCGATCGGAAAAGGCTGCGACAGTCTCCCTTGGCACTCTGGGCAGTAGGGCGAGCGGATCGTAACAGGCGTTAAAGTGACTTAGGAGACACCCCTGTGTTGACTCGACGCCGTATGATTTCTGCCGGTATGACAGCCTTGCTTGCTTCCTTGTCCGAAACTGAGGCCGACGCTTTAGCCGATGCCCCGCTACCTAGCAGGCAAGAACAGGTCTCATTGGACGGTGTCTGGCTTTTTCGTCCCGATCCTGATGAAAAGGGTGAATCGGCAGGTTGGGCCACTCCGGACGCGTCCAGTTCGGGCTGGCGGCAGGTAAGAGTGCCTCATACGTGGCAAACCGAACCGAAGCTAGCCGATTTTCGCGGCTTTGGCTGGTACCGACGCGGCTTCGATGCTCCGAATTCTTGGCGGAATTCGGCTGTGCGGATTCATTTTGAAGCCGCATTCCATACCGCGACTGTGTGGGTGAATGGACAACCAGCTGGAGAGCACGCACGGAAGGGATACACGGGTTTCACCTTTGACATCACTTCTCTTGTGCACTGGGGCGCGACCAACATTGTCGCTGTAAGGGTTGACAACGCATTCAACGAACACATGCTGCCCAGAGGTCGTTCGAGCGATTGGGCGCATGACGGTGGAATCTATCGCCCGGCGAAACTTCTGGTAACGCCGAAGGTTTATATCGAGCGAGTTCGCGTGCATGCCACACCAGACCTCACTCACAGAGAGGCAAAGGTCGAAGTTACCGGTGTGTGCAGAAACAGCGGCTCGAGTCCGTGGACAGGTGGCGCGTCGTTCCGAGTTGTGGACGAGCAAACCGGGCTGCTGGTTTTGACGAGTTCGCAGGATGGTTTGGCAATGGGCCCGGGTGCTGTTCGGGAGTTGAAGCTTGAAGCCACACTGCCTAATCCCCAGCTTTGGCATTTCGATCATCCAAATCTCTATCGCCTGGAACTATTCATTTCCAACGGCGACTCCGTGCATGAGGTTACGACGACCTTCGGAGTCCGCAGCTTGGAAGTGAAGGACGGCCAGTTCTACTTGAACGGCGAGCATGTGCGGCTGATGGGCGTGGAGCGGATGGCCGGCAGCAACCCTGAATATGGGATGGCCGAGCCGGCGCAGCTGATTACCCAAGATCATGACGATCTCAAACACTTGAACTGTGTTTTCACGCGGGTTCACTGGCCTCAGGACGCTCGCGTTCTCGATTATTGCGACCGGCACGGCATCTTGATCCAGTCCGAAGTTCCAGCCTGGGGTCCGGCCACCTTCAAAGGCATGGGCAACGAACCCGATGCGGACATCGCGGAAAACGGTGTCGAACAGTTGCGCGAAATGATCGCGCGAGACGGCAATCACCCTTCGATTGTGATTTGGGGTCTGTGCAACGAGATTGATGGCCAAAATCCTCCCGCCTTTGAATTTGCCAAGCGCATGCTCGCCGAAGCAAAACGCTTGGATCCCCACCGGCTCTGTTCTTACGCATCACATTCCTTGCGTCAAAGTCCGCAAAGCGACGCTGCTCGACTGATGGACATTATCGAAACCAACGAATACTTCGGCAGCTGGCAGCCTGGAACAGTAGAAGCCTTGGCGCGGCACTTGGACGAACTTCACACCACATTTTCAGGTAAACCGATCGTCGTCTCCGAGTACGGATACTGTGCTTGCACCGATGACCGTCCGGAAGGAGACGAACATCGGGTTCGCATTCTTAAGTCTCACGACGAAGTGATCCGCGCGAAGGACTACATAGGGGGGGCAATCTTTTTCTGCTACAACGATTATCGCACGCACATCGGCGACCGTGGCGTTGGCCAGATGAAGCAACGTGTTCACGGCGTTGTTGATCTCTACGGCGCAAGAAAACCTTCCTATGAAGTTCTGCGAACCGAGTCCAGCCCCGTGGAGTCAATGGTGGTGGAGAACCAACTAAATTCGTTTCAATTGCGACTGAAGACGCGCCGGTCTTTGCCCGCATACACTCTGTCAGGCTACAAATTGCGAGGCATCCTCTACGGTCAGGGACTCATTCCTGTCGAGTACCGCGAGGTGGAGCTGCCGGAGATTCTGCCCGGAGCCGAAATCAAAGTCGAGGTGGCGTTTAGTCAAGCTGGCGTGCCACTCCACGTCAGATTCGACGCGGTGCGGCCCACCGGGTTTTCCGCGTTCGGTTTGGACTGGAAACCATAATTGCAACCTGAAGAGAAATCATCTTGAAGCGATTCGAACTGCCAAATGCACCGTCGGATCAGACCGGCTCTGTCAAAGCATGGTCTGAACCTGTCACTATTCCTACCTATCTCCCCTTGCCGCCGGACAAGAATCCCATGTTTCTGGAGAAACGGGTATATCAGGGCAGCAGCGGGCGCGTGTATCCTCTGCCCTTCATCGACCGTATCGCCACAGAAGCCGTCGATCATTCATGGCAGGCCGCGCATATTGAGAATGAATTCCTGCGCGTTATGGTGCTGCCGGAAATCGGTGGCCGTATTCACGTCGGAATGGACAAGACCAACGGCTATGACTTCTTTTATCGGCAGAACGTGATCAAGCCCGCGCTGGTCGGTCTGGCGGGCCCGTGGATTTCTGGCGGTGTCGAATTCAACTGGCCACAACACCACCGCCCGGCCACATTCATGCCGGTCGAGATCCTGTTTGAGGAACACGAAGACGGCTCCCGCACCATTTGGTGTTCCGATCATGACCCAATGAACCGTTTGAAGGGCATGCATGGCATCTGCTTGCACCCGGGCAAAGCCTATCTTGAACTTAAGGTCCGGCTTTACAATCGCACACCTTTCACGCAAACGTTTCTCTGGTGGGCAAACGCCGCGGTTCACGTTCATGAGCTCTACCAATCATTCTTTCCGCCCGACGTGCAGCACGTTGCCGATCACGCGAAACGGGCCGTGAGCCGGTTCCCTCTGTGCGACGGTCTTTACTATGGCGTCGACTACGGAACCCGTTCGAAAAATGGCGTGCCTGTCGACGAGCAGCCAAAAAAGTTCATTCCACCCGGGAACTATGCTCCTAACGATTTGAGCTGGTACGCAAACATTCCGGTGCCGACCAGTTACATGGCTCTCGATTCTTCCGAGGACTTTCTCGGAGGTTATGACCATAAGCGCAGGGCCGGCATGGTCCACGTTGCGGATCACCACATCGCACCGGGCAAAAAGCAATGGACTTGGGGCAACCACGAATTCGGTTACGCCTGGGACAGAAATTTGACCGACGAAGATGGGCCTTATGTCGAACTAATGGCGGGTGTCTTCACGGACAACCAGCCGGACTTCTCGTTCCTGGGTCCGTGGGAAACCAGGGCCTTCAATCAGTACTGGTATCCAATCCAGGAAATCGGCCCCGCACGATGGGCCAACCTAGATGCGGCACTGAGCTTGCGAGTGATGGACGGGAAGGCGCTAGTCGGAATCTGCACAACTCACGCCTTTCGTCACGCGAGAGTGCTTCTAACAACTAAGGGCCTGGAGGTAAGGCGAGTCTGGGTATTTGATCTGGTTCCAGGCAAGCCATTCGTTGAAACCTCCGAAATCCCCCCGCATTGCCTTGATACCGACCTCGAGGTAGTGGTCGAGAGCAATGATGGCCGCGAGATTTTGCGTTACGCCCCACGTCCGATACCTGATCGCCCGTTGCCTCCCCCCGCAACTGAACCTCTGTTGCCTGAACAGATCCAGAGCAATGACGACTTGTACGTTACGGGCCTGCATCTGGACCAATACCGTCACGCCACCAGAGCCCCTGATGCTTATTGGTGCGAGGCATTGCGGCGAGATCCGTGCGACAGCCGCTGTAACAATGCAATGGGAATGCGGCATCTACGCCGCGGTGAGTTTGAAGCAGCAGAAGAGGATTTTCGTCGCGCCATCGGCAGACTGACGCAACGAAATCCAAATCCCTGCGACGGAGAACCCTACTACAACCTGGGAGTCACACTGCGCTATCTTGATCGCGAGAAAGAAGCCTACGATGCGTTTTACAAGGCAACGTGGAATGCCACATGGCAATCGGCGGCATTTTTGGGGTTAGCAGAACTCGATGTGAAGCGGAACCACTGGGACACAGCAATGCGGCACCTCAGAAACTCGCTGCGGACGAACTCTGAGAATTCAAACGCTCGCAATCTCGCTGTGGTTGCATTGCGAGCGCTCGGCCAAGAAGGGGAAGCAGCGAGGTTGCTCGACGAAACATTGTCGGTGGACCCTCTCGACTGCTGGGCTCGCCATCTCAAGACTAATTCACAGCCCACAGACAACCAACTTGTTTTGGACCTGGCGTTCGACTACGCACGTGGCGGCCTCTTTCGCGACGCGATTGAAGTTGTTAAACGCGCCAACCGCAACGTAAACGATGGGAGTGTTCCGATCGTCTTGTATGCTCTGGCTCACTTTGATCGGTTGATCGGGGATACACGCGGGGCAGATAAGATCTCTTTGGAGGCAGCTCAAGTATCCCCAGACTATTGCTTTCCGAGCCGTTTAGAGGAACTAATCATCTTACGGGCGGCTATTGCCGCCAATCCTCACGATGCGCGCGCGCCCTATTACCTTGGAAACCTTCTATACGACCGGCGGCGGTATCGAGAAGCAATCTCTTTGTGGGAACAATCAGCACGTTTGGATCCCTCCTTCTCGGTGGCATGGCGGAATCTCGGTATAGGTTATTTCAACGCCATGGGAGATGCGGACTTGGCGCGCTCAAATTTTGACAAAGCAATCGAGGCAGCCCCTACAGATGCCCGCATTTTCTACGAGCGGGACCAACTATGGAAACGGCTCGGGGAGTCGCCACACCGCAGGTTGCCTGAATTTGAGGAACACGATGAACTGGTGTCTCTCCGCGATGATCTGTCTGTTGAACTCGTAAGTCTCTACAACCAAACACGGCGGCACAATGAGGCTCTGAAGGTCCTGCAACAGCGCAGATTCCAGCCGTGGGAGGGCGGCGAAGGTCTGGCCTTGGCGCAGCACCTGCGAACTCACATATTGCTGGGGAAGTACGAACTGTCACGGGGCAACGCGACCGGTGCGCGGCACTTTTTCGAGGCTGCACTGAATGCCCCCGAAAACCTCGGAGAAGCAAAGCATCTACTGGCCGATTACAGCGACGTCTATTTCTGGTTGGGCACAGCCTTTCAAGGCTTGGGCGACGATGCTGCCGCGTGTCAATGGTGGGAGCGTGCTGCCCACCACAAAGGCGATTTTGAAGAAATGAGCGTAAAGGAGTTCTCCGAGATGACTTACTACAAGGCGCTCGCGCTCAAACGTCTCAATCGAACGAGAGATGCCGAGGAACTCCTGCGCGCGCTGCTGGCGCATGCCGAAGCACTCGCCCAGCAAGAGACGAAGATAGATTACTTTGCGACATCACTTCCGGCGATGTTGCTGTTCAACGACGATCCACGAAGGCGAAACATGGTGACAGCTCTCTTGTTACAAGCCCAAGCCTACCTTGGATTAGGAGAAAGAGTTAAAAGCCAGGGTCTAATCACTCAAGTTCTGGCACTTGACGGGAATCATCCTCTCGCGGCCGACTTGCTTTCCGATATCGAACTGTTCTCCTCCGCGGTTTCGGCACCTAATTAAGAGATTTATGCAGACTAACGCCAGCCTGTCTCCAGCCGAAACTTTCGGTCACTACAATAGCGGATATGTCTGGTCAATTTCTTCCGCGGGCGCGCTGGGCGGATTATTGTTTGGCTACGACTGGGTTGTAATTGGCGGTGCCAAGCCATTTTACGAAAGGTACTTTCAGCTCAATTCGGAAGGATTGGTGGGGTGGGCGAACAGTTGCGCCTTGGTAGGATGTCTCCTTGGCTCCATGATCGCCGGCGGAATGAGCGATCGCCTTGGCCGCAAGAAATTGCTCACTCTTTCGGCGATTCTCTTTGCCGTCTCTTCTGTTCTGACTGGCTGGGCACATCATTTCTCCAGCTTTGTGTTTTGGCGAATCATTGGTGGGGTTGCCATCGGAATCGCGTCCAACGTTTCCCCCACCTATATCGCTGAGGTGAGCCCCGCAGCATGGCGAGGAAGGCTAGTTACCTTGAACCAGTTGACCATCGTCGTCGGCATCTTGGCCGCGCAAATCATCAACTGGTTGATCGCGGACCGGGTTCCCGAAAGTGCGACCGCCGAAATCATCCGGCTTTCCTGGAACGGGCAATACGGCTGGCGCTGGATGTTTACGGCTGTCGCTGTTCCCTCCATCGTTTTCTTTATAAGCGCAATGTTCATTCCCGAGAGCCCACGCTGGCTTGCGAAAAGCGGGGACAAAGAGGGTGCACGCCGCATACTCGCCCGTATTGGCGGAAAACTATACGGGGATCGGACTCTTGCAGAAATTGAGAGCTTGCTGGGATCAGAAGAGCAGACCAAGGTTGCCTGGCGCGATTTGCTCGCTCCAGGGATCGCGAAGGTGCTGGTGATCGGAATTTCTCTCGCGATTCTTCAGCAGTGGAGCGGAATCAACATCATTTTTAACTATGCCGAAGAGATTTATCGCAACGCGGGTTACGGCGTCAGCGGGATTCTCTTCAACATTGTGATCACTGGGACGATAAATCTGGTCTTTACGTTGTTGGCTCTCGGCTCGGTTGATCGGTTCGGGCGCCGTGCGCTCATGTTGTGGGGGTGCGCGGGAATTGCAGTTTCCCAGACGGTGCTCGGATTCGTTTATAGGGCCGACATCAAGGGTTTGCCAGTGTTGATCATCACACTGTGCACAATCGCCTGGTACGCGCTCTCGCTGGCTCCCGTGACTTGGGTGCTCATCTCAGAAATCTTTCCGAATCGCGTACGGGGCATAGCGGTTTCCATAGCTGTCTCCTCTCTCTGGATCGCTTCATTCCTCTTGACCCTCACCTTCCCGATCCTCAATCGGGCTCTGGGTTCCTCCGGGACCTTCTGGACTTATGCGGGAATCTGCCTCGCCGGATTTCTCTTCGTGCTAGCGCGAGTTCCTGAAACCAAGGGCAAAACTCTGGAACAAATCGAGAGAGAGCTTACTAGTTAAAGTTAAACCGCCTCTCGCGAGAATCTGGAAGAGAAAAGCTCCATCACCTAGCCAAGGTAAAAAAGCAGCCCACGATCCATCGCATACACACGCCGGACAGACTCGCGCCTGCCTTCTTTGAGGCAAGGGACCGGCACCGGAGGCGACCCAATACTCTGTCCTTGTTGCCTACCGGTTCGGCATTGACCGGCTTGCATCAGGTTCGAGCAAGCCGAATCCGGAGGCAAGCGCCGTTATAGTCGCTTCACCTAGGAATTTCCCGTATGCACTAGTGGCGCCCTGCTCGGAAGCCTCTGGGATTTGCGTGCATCGCCGCAAATTCTTCTGTCCCGGTGCGCCAGTCATCGTAGTAGCCCACAAACAGGTGTCGAAGCAACGGTGGTTCCGATACTGAGCCGTGCGGCATCGTGTCCTGCGTCACCTTCGAGGAGACGCCACCGTAGACAGTGAAGGTGTTCAGCTTTGCCTTCGGAGCCGCGGTAATTCACTCCGGTCTTCCAGGCGTCGTGAGTCATCGAGCCGACCACAAGTCCGTAGCGGCTACCTCTCATAAATCGAGCTGACCTCGTAGCTGGTGCCGCCGGTATTGATCGGATCGCTGCGATATCGGATGAAGTGATCGTTGTCCCAAGGCACGATCAACACGCGAGCATCTCTGAAGCTGCCAATATCTGCCCCCCCGCGGTTCTGTCCAGTTGAATTGGGGCGAACCAGTTAGTGCTGATTGTCTCTGTTCACTGCGCTTATTCGAGTCTGTCGAGCACGACGGCGGTGCTGTCATAGTCGTTGCCAAGGTTCACATGAATACCGGAGCTCATCAGGTACGCCCCCGTTAGCTCCGGCTGTTTCTCCCGCAGCTTGCCATCGATGCAAGTGATGCGGTAGCGCGCACCCGGCTCGAGTCCGCGGAGCAGAAGGGTCGGAGCAGGCGTGTTGAATTGTTGCGAATGCCGGAACACGAAGAGAACTGACTGCTTGGCGTCGGCGGAGACGTACTGATTAGCGGCTAGGCCGTCGGTACGCGGCGAGCGCAGGCGATAGAGGTTGCCATCCTGTATCGTGGGGCGAATTTGCTTATAGAGCGCAATCATCTTCGCCGCGAATGTCATATCCTCTTGCGACCATCTGTTGAGGTTGGCACCGATGCCCAATGCGCCTTGCATCGCGACAAGGAAGCGGAACTGCAGAGGCGTACTACGCCCATTCATGTTCGGCACATCTGTAACCCAGGCGGACATTAGCTTCGGTGCATAGGCTTGGGTGAAACCTTCCTGGATACGCAAACGATCAAAGGCTTCGGTGTCATCGGAGGTCCAGATAATATCGACGCGCTGAAGGATTCCCAAATCGATCCGTCCGCCTCCACCCGAGCATCCTTCAATTTCGAGCTCCCGGTGTTTCGCCCGAAGCCGATCCATGATGTCGTACAGATTGCGCACGTATTCCACCCAGACCTTCTTCTGGTCAGGCGCAGCAACTTCGGGCCACCCCGGCTCGGAGAAGGAGCGATTCATGTCCCATTTGAAGTACTTGATGTGGTAATCGCTGGCGAGCTTATCGAGGAAATTGAAGACGTATTCTTTTACCTCAGGACGCGCCAAGTTCAGCACTAACTGGTTGCGCAACTCGCTGCGTGGGCGGCTGGGGAAATTGAGGACCCAGTCAGGATGCTTGCGGTAAAGATCGCTGTCAGGGTTGACCATCTCGGGTTCCACCCATAGGCCGAAGTCCATTCCGAGGCCATTCACATGATCAATGAGCGGCTTCAGCCCGTTAGGGAACTTCTGCGGGCTGACATACCAGTCGCCCAGGCCGGCGCGATCGCTGTTGCGTTTGCCGAACCATCCATCGTCCATCACGAACAATTCGACCCCGAGGTTGGCGGCCTTATCGGCGAGCCCTTCCTGTGCAGCCTGGTTGACATTGAATTCGGTCGCTTCCCATGAGTTGTACAGGACCGGCCGCAGACGCGACTTCGCGCCGCCGGGGACAATTTGGTCGCGCTCGAAGCGGTGCATCGCGCGGGAAGCGCCGCCGAAGCCGTTCGTGTTGAACCCTGCGAAGAACGCCGGCGTATCCAGCGCTTCACCTGGTCGCAGCGAGTAGGCAAAGTCAAACGTGTTGAAACCGCCCGTGATGCGGACCTGCTGGTAGGGCGTCTGTTCGATCGTGATCCGCCAGTTGCCGCTCCACGCCAAGCCGCCAAACCAGACGCCGCCCGTCTCCTCGGTAGCGTCGCCCGCATCGATGGCAAACCAGGGATTCAGGTTGTGGCTGGTATGGCCCTTGCGACTTTCGAGCACCTTCATGCCGGCGTGAATCGGTTCGCGATTGATCTGGTCTTCGCCGGCCCAACGGCCGCTCAGGTACGTAAGCCGATATCCCTCGCCTGGCGGCAGGTACCAGGCAGCAGATTGTGCGCTCTCGATCGTCAACTGCTGCGCCGTGCCATTGCGAATGGTGGCGTAGCGCCGCAGAATGCTGTACCTCGGATACACGCGGTAGTGCAGCGTAACTTCGACGGGATCGCGAATATCTGTCAACTCGATTTCGAGATCGTCCTGCTGGATACGGTGAGAAACGTAGCGCAACACCAGGTCGCGGTCGCCGTCCTGGCGGGTGATCTTCAGCGCTGGCTCTTCGTATAGAGGCCCTCCCCAACCGGGGTATTCCTGATTATCGAGCATCTGGTGCGGATCGAACGAGGAGATATCAGGGCGAGGGACGGCTGGAGGGAAGTCTTGTATGCGGGGGAGGGGCGGGCCCCAGTACAGATGCTCCAGTTCCCCTTGCGGTCCAACCTCCATTGCATAAGAGCTCTGCTCATTCGAAAACAACCAGAGCTTGCGGCCCTCGTCGTATTGAATTGACTGTGCGGTCAGCGATGTGGCGAAAACTAGCAAACAGGTGAGCAAACTCGGCGGAACAGCAGTGCTCCGGTGCATGGGTTGCGATAATAGCAAACGACCCCGAGCCGCAGAAGAGCTACGTTTGGAAGATCTCGCCAATAGAGGCACTGGGCGGCCCGCTATCTGGCTACGACTGGGTCGTTATCGGCTGCGCGAACCCGTTCTATGAAAAGTTTTCCGCTTAATCAGACCTTAACAGCAAGGCTGGTCGATGAGCTGCGCACTCATCGGATGCTAAATGCAATCGAGGCCATGCGCTCGCTGAAGCACGTGGCACGCAAACATGCACCAAATTCCCCTTCTGACGCACCGGATCATGTAGTTGGGGGGAGAAAGCGGGGACTGATAAGTCCTTATGCTGAGGCAAGTTGAAGGATTCTGGCGGAGAGGGAGGGATTCGAACCCTCGATACAGGTTTTGGCCCGTATAACGGTTTAGCAAACGGGTGATTGCGCCCTGGCTCGCTGGTAAATCGCTGAAAACTAAAGACGCCGTTCGGCTCGCTCTGGGCGGTTTGGGCACGGTTGGCAGCTTATTGGGATAAATTGGGATAAAGGATTTTGGAACTCGCGTGCATGCGTTGAGTTCCAGAAATTCTGAGCCGTTGTTTCCGGAAATTCTGACCCGTTCCGACTTTGCCGGCAAGACTTCTTTCAAGTTCAGATGACGTGTTCGCCCTGAAGGTGCATCGAGGTGAAGGAACCGTCCACGCTCCAGGACGCGATCCAGGATGGCGGGCCGCGAGGTCCTCGTCGTGCAACACCTGACCTACCGTGACTTTTTAATGGTAGTGAGCTGGTCCATGATCTTGGCAACGGTGAGCACCATGCCTGAGATACGCAAGAATGTCGTCCCGTTTTGACAAACGCGGAGCATCACCCAATTACCCAATTGTTTTCGAGTTTGCCTGAGCCTTCAAGATCGAGGAGGTTCTGCAAAACTGTTGATTTTCAGGGCTGGACGGAGTTTTGGCGAGGAACAAGTCGGGCTGATCAGCCGTGTTTCCTTCGCCGGTTAGCTTTACTACGTTGCGGGGCGCCTTTCCGCCGACTGACATTCGACTCTTTCGTGAAATGAAGCATGGCGTTCCGCAGCAGCCAATTCGCTTTGGTTTGATAACCACGGCCATCAGCTTTCAGCCAGGCGATGACGTCGGAATCCAGACGTATAGTTACGGGCTTCTTCTTTGGACGATAGAACTTGCCTATTTCGGCCTCGCCCCAGTCGAGAACGGGTGGCGCATCGGAAAAATCAATGTCCTCGTCTCTTTTTGCGGCGATGGTTTGGATGTCTCGTTTCTGCTCCTTTGTGAGCTTCCTCATAGGCTCTCCTTTCGTGTGACTCAGCAGCGCGTGCCGAAATGATGCGGATGATTTCTTCCTCTTGTTTCTCAAAGAACGTATGCACGACCAATAGAATCGAACCCGTCCCTATAGCTCCAACCGTTATCCATCGCTCCTCATCTTCAAAAGTGAGGTCGCGTTGCGTAATAGCGTAGGGATCATCGAAAACGAGAATGGCCGTTTCAAACCGAACATCGTGCTTGCGAAGATTGTGCTCGTCCCATTCAAATCGCATAGCTGGTCGCGACTAAGAAGAATATAGTCTTCGTCTTCATATATCAATACAATTGTATGTACAGAGAGTTCCGAGCCGATTTTTAAAAGTTTCCGGGTTCCAGCACTACTTTGCTGCTGTCCCTCTCGTAGCGAACGGAAATAAGTTTGATTCTTCCTCCACCGCTGAGGTCACGTAGCATGCAGCGTGGTGCTTCACGGGTGATCTCGTTCTTGCATTTGCGGTACTCAGGTTTTGAGAGGATGCGGTCAGTCAGCAGTGCTCTTGGCCTCTTCCTTGCCGCGCCCCTCACCGAGGAAGGCATAGTCCAAGAAGAAGTACAAGTAAGCAAAGTCCTTCAACGTGGCCACTGACAAATTGCCCGAGATTACAAACCTCGTCGCACGTTCCATCCGGGCAGAACTCCAGCAGCGGTCCTTTGTTCTTGACAGCAACCGTGTCCGGGAAGCTGCTTGAAAGCTGCTTCATATCATCGGATCGGAAGGATTGCCAAGCGACTGCGCAACCGATGACGGCGGCAAGCAGCTCGCGAAGAAGACGAAGAACACCCAGATCAGTCGACTATTCACGGCTAGTCACGGACCCAGATCTTGGTCACCGTGTTGGTGATTAGTTCGTTCCGAATTTGCTCAAGAAACTCTCCACTCCGCTCTCCTCGATGGCCTCGAACGTGACGCCGTCACTTCCCGGGGCCCCGTCGTTTTGCCTGGGCCATCGCGTAGGCTTCCTGCAAGGTCTCCATTTTGCAAACATGAACATACAATCCCCAGAAACGCCAGGTTGGTTCAGCCTTCGCCTTGATGTATAGGTTCTTCCTCAGGTCCTGCAAACTACTGGGTGCTTTTATCATTGCTGGGATAGAACTAGGGCGCGCCCGTTGTAGGTGGAGGGTTACCGTTCCTGCTCTTTCGCAAGGCCGGCCTATCAGACGGGCCGCTGCGCTGGACTTGCAAGAGCACACGGGTCATTGCGCAGGCTCTGACCCGGGGCAAGCATCCCGTCAGTCACACCAAAGTGGCCCAGATCCTGCACGATCTGGACTACAGCCTGCAGGGCAACCGCAAAACCGAGGAGGGAGGGGACCATCCGGATCGCGGCGCGCAGTTCCGTCACATCAACACCGCCGTGAAGCGCTATTTGACGGGTGGCTGGCCGGTGAGAGTACCCCCGGCACTTGCTCGCTTCTAATCAGGAAACCGCTTCGCACCTTCCAGCAGCAGTTGCTGAATTTCCTTCATTTCAGGGCGAGAGCGATAGAGTGAAAAATCTGGATCGATGTTGAGTCGTGCCAGCCAGGGGTCGCCTTCGTCGCACGCTGCGCGCAACCAGCGAAACATTTGCTCCTGATCGCCCAAACCAGCGTATATCGCAGCAATTTTATAAGGTGAAACATAGGACTTCGTACTGACGTTCAACAAACGATGGAGGATTAGTTTTGCTTGCTCGGTATTGCCCGAAGCCGCATAGGCGTGCGCGACATCAGCTTCGGCAAAGCTGACCTGGTACGCTTGAGCAACCTCCTGCAAATGCGCAATGGCGCGAGGGAAATCCTTCTTTGCTTCGTACGCCACTCCTACGATCCACATGGGTGGAGCAGGTTGGAGCGCCTTCGCAGCGGTGGTGAGCGCCTCTTCATCGCGGCCGGCATAGTGATAAATGTTGGCCAGCGACCCATGCGAGCCGACCCAGAGCGGGTCCAGCTGCAAGACTTGCTTGGCTTCGGCTATTGCCTCGGCAAAACGCCCCTGGTCCATGAGGAAAAACGAGTAGCTGAGATGTGCGTTCTCCGAGTTCGGGCTAAGTTGAATGGCGCGACGGAACTCTGCTTCTGCCGCCTGAGGCTGCATCTTAGGAAACTCAAGAAACCGTCCGCGCTGGGCGTGAGCATCAGGAAGGTCCGGATCCAGCGTTAACGCCTGATGCAGCGCCGCGGCTTGCAACGGGTATGCCTGGTGCGGGGCCATACCGCCGTAGAACGCAAGCAGCGCATAGCTGTTTGCCATTCCACTGTAAGCAAGCGCGTAATTCCGATCGAGGTGGGCCGCCTGTTCGAAGTACCGGAGGGCCGTTTGGGCATCGCTGTTTTTGCGTGTTTCCAGAGCGAACATGCCACGAAGGTATAAGCGGTAGGCCTCTGAATTTTCGGTATCGTGGCGCGCGATTCGAGTCTGCGCCGCACCAGCAATGCGCAGACTTTGTGAGACTTGCTGAGCAATATCAGCCTGGATGCCGCTCAAGTCCGAGAGCCTTCGCGTGTACTCCTCGCCCCAAATCTGGTGCTCATCCTTACCGTCCACCAGTTCTACTGAAACCCGTACCTCGTCTCCGTGCTGCTGCATCGCGCCCATCAGCAGTGCTCCGACTCCGAGTTCGTTTGCTACCCGATTTGGCTTCAGACTGGGCTGCCGGTATCGGAACGCCGAGTTCCGCGACATTACCTTGAGTCCTGGCACCTGTGACAGATTGTTGATGACGCTTTCCGCTATTCCATCTGAAAGATAGAGGAGGTCAGCGTCTCCAGTGGCGTTGGTAAACGGCAGCACGGCGATAGAATTCACTGCCTGGCGCGAATTCATCGAGAAGATCCATGCTGCAATAGCCAAGGCGAATATCACGACGACGACCAGGGCTGAAGTTTTCGACAGCGCTCCGCGCCCCGCAACGCTCGGAAGGGCAGCATCGTCGCTCGGACCTGCATCGGATTGTGTTGCTTCTCCGACCAGAACTCCCGCCTTGCTCACGCTTCCTTCTTCGGAACGCACGCCCCCTTCTCTGCTGATCCCTTCTACTGGCGCAACGAACCTATAACCGCGTCGCGGCAGCGTCTCTACGAATCTCGGGGTGTCGGCATTGTCGTCCAGAGCTTCGCGCAACCGGCGAACCGACGCATTCAGACTGTGATCGAAATCAATAAACGTTCCTTGGGGCCATAGAATTGCGCGGATTTCCTCACGGGTCACGAGCTCGCCCGGCCGCTCCAGCAGCATCGCAAGTACCTGAAACGGTTGCTCCTGCAACTTCAGCTTCAGCCCGTGCTTACGTAGCTCACGGGTGTGCAAGTCGGCCTCAAACGAACCGAAGCGGATCAGGCGGGAATTTTGCTTTTCCTCTATCACCTCGCGGAAGTTTACACCAGCATTCAATCTCGTTATATGGGTATATAACCACCCACAAATCAGCTGCTTAGCGCGTGACCTTCATTCTAGATACGGGTGCGGCGCCGGGCATTGAGATTACAAACGCCCCGTGTAAATTTGACCGAGTGAACGTGGGTCGCGTTAGGTAGTCGCGTCGGCCATCGCTCCGGTTTCTTGGCAAAATTCTCAATCGAAAAAGGAGTCCACTGCATGTCGCGAAGAAGAAAAATCTTGGTAAGTATGGTGCTCGTGACCTTACTGGTCGGTACGGCGCTGGCGCTGTCGAACATCTCTCTAAGGCTCGGAACCGTTGCCAGTTATGACTTCGGCGGTTACGGTCCCGGCTATCCGGTGCCCGGCACGATCCAAATTCATGCGTTCACAATGAACCCCGGCGATGCCATCCCATGGCATTACCACAAGGGAGTGAGCTATGTCATTCTCGCGCGTGGCACTCTGATCGAGCAGCACATCGTTGGGCCGGACCAGTGCTCGTCGGAGGAGGTAACAGCCGGAAGTGCCTTCGTCGAGTCCCCAGGTACGGTGCACACCGTCGTCAATACTGGTAACGATGTGGCCCTGATTTGGTGGGCGACAATATTCCCTAAAAGCGATGGGATCGTCCACTTCAGTACGGAGTTCAAAGCCGGTGGCGTTTACCTTGTGAACGCGCCGAACTGCAACTGAGACTCGTGCTTCGCGGCGATGTGCCGCTAGTCGCGGCACATGTCGCTGGGATGGCTTCACGTGTGATGTTTGTGTCGAGTGCAATGTCCCTTGTTTTTCGCCGGTTAGGGACGTGAAAACTAAGCCGGACGACGCTCGTTATTGAGGAGTAGACGCCGGTTTCCGGCAATATCTCCTGCGTTTCTTCGGTCGTGTTTCCCGCACAATTGGATTATTAAGGAGGGGCTTCTGTGAGGATCCGTACGCGAACGATTGCTGTCACTATTCTTGCATTGGTGGCATGGATTTCAACCCTGCATGCACAAATGATTGACAACACGCAGGCCGCCAACACGGCCGGCGCAGGTATCAACAAGTCGCTCACAGATGAGATCGGAACTGGGCGCGGTGATGTGCTGACACCGAACTCCTCGATCTACATCATCAGCCGCGATCCGTTTCGCTCGATTCGGAGAGGGCGGCAGCTGTTCCAGAGGAAGTTCACTCAGGCGCAAGGCCAAGGACGCAATGAAGGCGACGGCGTCGGCGACATCAATATCAATTTGGCCATCGGCGCGGGATTGACCGATACCTGTGCCTTGTGTCATGGCCGTCCGCGCGGCTCGGCGGGAGCCGGCGGCAACGTTGTAACCCGCCCCGACAGCCGCGACTCGCCACACTTGTTTGGACTTGGGCTGAAGGAGATGCTCGCCGACGAGATAACCACCGACCTACGCAGCACGCGCGGTCTTGCGGTCGCACTGGCTCTGCAGAGAAAGAGCCCCATTACGCTGCAGCTAATAAGCAAAGGCGTTCACTATGGCAGAATCACCGGAAACCCAGACGGCTCCGTCGATACCTCGAAGGTCGTAGGAGTCGACGCGGATCTTCGTGTGAAGCCGTTCTTTGCAGAGGGTTCCGCGATTTCGATTCGCGAGTTCGTGGTGGGCGCGCTGCACAAAGAGATGGGACTGGAGGCTTCCACGGATCCAGACCTGCTGACCGCGAGCGCCGGCGGCCGCGTTGTGACTCCTTCCGGCATGGTGTTGGATGGATCGAAGGACGAGATCAGCCCGCCGCCTGCGCCCGATCCGCAGAACGGAAACGAGATCGATCCAGCCCTGGTCGATCATCTGGAGTTTTATCTGCTCAACTACTTCAAGCCCGCGCACTACCAGCAGAACGCCACCACCGACCATGGACGCGCCGTATTCCATCGAGTCGGCTGCTCGTTCTGCCATGTCGCCGATATGACGATCAATCATGATCGACGCGTGGCCGATGTAGAGACGGCTTACGACACAGTGAATGGCGTGTTCAACAGCCTGTTCGCCACTGCGAGCACGCTGTACTACACGAAAGATGACGGCAGCGGACTACCGCCATTGAAGCTGCCTCTGGGCAATTCTTTCGTGGTCAAGGACATCTTCACCGATTTCAAGCGGCATGATCTGGGCGCAAACTTCTACGAACGCAACTGGGACGGAACTATGCAGATCCAGTTTCTCACCCGCCCCTTGTGGGGTGTCGGGAGCACCGGACCGTATGGTCACGATGGGCGCAGTATGACGCTGAACGACGTTATTTTGCGCCACGGGGGTGAGGCCCTCGCTGCTCGCAACGCATTTGCCGCGCTGAGCCCCAATGACCAGAGCAGCCTGATCACGTTTCTGAACGCGCTAGTGCTGTTTCCGCCGGACGACACGGCATCGACCCTGGACCCAGCGGATCCCACGAAGGCGAATTTTCCGCAGCTTGGACACGGCAGCATCAAGCTGACGGTGCTGTTCAACGATACGACGGATCTGGAATAGCTCGTCTTCTAACAGACTGCCGTATTCGTTCGGAGATCAGTAGCGTCGGTGAAAGAACCGGTGAATGAGCCGCCGAAAGCCGGCCCGCCAAATGCACAGACGTCATAACGTGGTTGTCCTTTGGCATTGACCTCGGTATTGCTCGCCACGGGCAACTTGCCGTGCCGTTTTGCGCTTCTGTGCCAAAGCCGCGGACCTAGTGTTGTGTCATCTAAATAACTAGTAATAATGTTCCAGGCGTGCTAGGCTTCATGCATGGCACGGCCTGTATCGGTGCTCGAGCTGACTCCGGACGAGAAACAGAAATTGCAGCGTCTGGCCGGCAGTAAAACCGGCAGCCAGCGCGACGGTCTGCGCGCTCGTATCGTGCTGCGCCG
>DATEPX010000020.1:0-56658 GCA_035272945.1 Terriglobales bacterium | reverse complement strand
GTGTAATAGAGGTTGTTTCCCGCCTGATCCCTGAGCAGCTTGGCGTTCAGCGCGACGACCTGCATTGGAATCCCCAGGGAGGCCAGAGTCTGAAATTCGGTAACGTCGAGGTCTGAAATGCGCAACAGAGCCCTCTGGCCTGCCGTAATGGTGATGATCGTGGGCAGCGGCTGCGAGTAGTGCAGGACGCCATCTGCCGACTGCGTTGCCAGCGGCCCGGGCGTGACCGTGTCGGGGTAGCTGCGGCCGTTCAGCAGAAAGTACTTGTCTTTCATGTCGACAAAACCTTCCGGATTGAAGGTCATGCCCACAAAGTGGAAGTTGGGATCGAAACCGTGAATCTGGATGGGATACTCGACGTCGTAGTACGTGGAGCCATCGCCATCGTTATAGGCATACCCAGGCCTGGGCCCGTTAGTGCCGCTCACCGCTGCGCTATAAACGGCTGCCGTATTCGTCGCTGCCGTATTGATAGCTGGCAGGGGATTGCTGCACAAGATGTCCTGGCTGGAATCGCATTTCGTCCGGTTATCAGTCTCCTGGTAGCCCAGATAGGTATAGAGGTCTCCGCCGGCCGGCACGCGATCCTGCCGGGGGCGCACATAGATCTGTCCCACCATGCCCATCTGCAAGTGCTCGGGCGGGGTGATGTGGCAGTGCCAGAAATAAGTGCCGGCATCGGGCGCGAGATAGTAATAGGTGAAGCTGCCGCCGATGTTGATGGCCACCGAGGCATCCGGCACGCCGTCATAGAACGAGGAAGCATTCGGGTATCCGTGGAAGTGAACCGTGTGCTGCTCGAACAGGTCGGGCCGCATGATCATGCCGACGTTGGTGAGCGTCAGGAAGAATTCGTCATCCTCGTCGATTGCAAACAACGGCGCCGGAATGTTGCCGTTCATCACTCCCACATCCTCAATGGGACGCGGATCCACGTGACCGGCACTCGCGGTAGCCGTATTCCCTGTCGTGTCCAAAATCAGCCCGACTGCGCCGTTATAGCCAAGTCCCGTAGGACCATTTCCACTAGGAGCCGCGTTATCGCTCGTGGCCGGATCACCGGGTACGAACGTCCCCCCGTATATGGTGTTGAACACACTCGGGAACTGTGTGCCGGGCAGCCCGTTCGCAATATCCGCAAGCCCGGACAGCGGTCCGAAGGAGAACATGTACGTTTGCGTGCCGTCCCCCATCGTCGAGTAACCATCACCACCCGAGATCTGCTGGCACTTAATCGCGCCGTTCACGTTCGTCGCACCGGTGTAGGCAGGCTCCGAATTGTTGTTGGCCGCGGTCGGATGAGTAAGGGTGAAGGTTGGACACTGAACTCGGAATGACTGTGCACTTGCGATCGCTGTCGCAAGGCTAACTAGAAGTATTGGCAACCAAACCTGGGACGACTTTCTCATGGCTGTACAGCCTCCTTCTTGACTGGCCGGCGCGCCGGCAGCGCCGCGTTGATCCTTTAGTGGTCTGTATCCCCTGACTAGTGCACCGGAAGAGTGCCTGTCAGGATCAGCTGAACCTGGGAAAACTGTCTCCCGGCCACGGGTTTAAGGCTCTAACCTGCGCCAGGTACATCAAGTCAAAACGTTGTTAATACGAGTGTTACCCCACCACAGACTTTTAAAGGGGAGGGACTTTTTGGGGGGAGTTGGCCAATTCTCGCTAAAGCTAAAAATGATGCCCATCACAAGGGGAATACCCCAAGCCTGGTAGAAGATTACTTACAACTATTGTTATCTTCTTTGCTCCTCATCAAATAAGTAAAAAAAAAGTAAGGACACATTACAAGTTCACCAAGCCACACAAAAATAGAGTCTTACCCCAACAATTTGTAAAGTAATCAGTAATGGCACGTTCGTTTCTTCAGCGATTTCCTACTTGGGGGGCGGTTTCTAAAGGGGAGAACGCGAATTATGTGGAGCTTGCGGCTCAGTTCCCGGAGAAGAAATTTCCCGGGTCGTTGCACCAGCTTACAAGCAATTGCGAGGTTTTCCTTGCTGCAGAGCAAATAACTTGCAAGGATATTGTAAACTGCAAAACGTGGCCTAGCTAAGCTAGAGTGTGCGTGAGAACTCGTTTTCCTTAGAGCCAGTGGTCCAAATGTGCACAAATCCAGGCCGCGGAGCGGCGAAATTCATTAGCCCAGCGCGTCAGCTGGGTAAAGTGGAACGAGCCCCGGAGGGGCGACACAGTTCACACACGCCCTCCAGCCAAACCTTCACTTCAAAATTTCAGCCATGTATACCCCAAACGGCTCGAGCGACAGCTCTTTGAGTGCCCCATCTTTCGGCGGCTGACTCGCCGTCGTGAGCAACACCTTGGTTTTGGGGGAAGCAACGCCCTGGCCCGACAAATCGAAGCTGACCTTCTGCTCCTCTCCCGACATATTCAGAGCGACCAGCACGGTCTCATCCTTATATTTACGCAGGTACGACAGCACATTCGGGTCGTCGTGGTTGAGTGGAATGTACTGCCCATCCAGCAGCGCCCGATTTTGGTGCCGCAGCGCCAGCAAATGCTTATAAAACTCCAAAACAGAATTCGGATCTTTCAATTCGCTGGCGACGTTGTGGGTTGTGTAAGTTGGAGGCACCGGCAACCACGGCTTGCCGCTCGTGAAGCCCGCATTCGGACCATCGCTCCACTGCATGGGAGTGCGCTCGCCATCCCGTCCTTTTTCCTTCGGCCAGCCGATTTTGCCGATTGGATCCTTCACCTCTTCCTTGCTCGTTGGGTCGTTGTTCGTCATGCCGATTTCTTCGCCGTAATACATAATCGGCGTGCCGCGCAGCGTCAGATAAAGTCCCGCCATGAGCTTTGCGATCTGGTCATTGTGCTGCCCGTCTCCGTAGCGGACATAGGAGCGCACGATGTCGTGGTTGCTGATTACGAAAACCGGCCACCCGCCGGCAGAATCCACCGCTGCAATTTGCTTGCGGAATTCCCGCGGTGACAGCTTGTTGACTTCCGCGAACATGAAGTCCATCGGCATCTGCAACTCGTTGCTGTGCTCCCCGTAATATTGCTTCAGCTCGCTGATGTCATCGGTCCAGGTCTCGCCGATCAGCACCGCGCCATGCTCGTCAGCGACCGTGCGCAAATCTTGCAGGACTTCATGCACCTCGGGCAACTTCTTGTTGTACTTGTCCTCCATTTCGGGATCGCCGTATTTGTTCGTTCCAGGAAGCAAGGGGTTATCGCGGAGGTCGGCGTCTTCGAACAAGGTATCCACCGCATCCAGCCGGAAGCCCGCGACGCCCCGCTGATACCACCATCGGGTCACTTCGAACATTGCTTTCTCGACCGCCGGATTGCGCCAGTTCAGATCGGGCTGCTGGGGATAGAAATAATGGTAGTAGTACTGGTTGGTCTTAGGATCCAACGTCCAAGCCGAGTGCCCAAAAGTCGACTCCCAATTATTTGGAGGCTCCCCGGACCCTTTCCCATCCCGCCACATATACCAGTTCCGATGAGCGGCAGTCTTCGATGAGCCTGAGTCCACAAACCAGGGATGCTTATCCGACGTATGGTTCATCACGAAATCCAGAATGATGCGGATCCCGCGCTTCTTGGCCTCGCTCGCCAGCCGGTCAAAATCCTTGAGCGTGCCGTACATGGGATCGATGTTTTCGTAGTCAGAGACGTCATACCCAAAGTCGACTTGAGGAGAAGGGAAGCACGGCGTTATCCAGATTGCGTCTACCCCCAGTTGCTTCAAGTAGTCGAGCCTGGAGGTGATCCCCTTCAGGTCGCCAACACCATCATTATTACTGTCTGCAAAACTCCGCGGATAAATCTCGTAAAACACGGCATGCTGCCACCACTGATGGCCTTCCGCGTCGACGGCCTGCTGCGCCGCCGCGGCCGGAAGAAAACAAATGAAAAGTAAGATCAACGCCGCCGAGACTTTCTTGTACATAGGATCAGCCCTCTCGATAAAACGGAATATGATCACCTCGAACATGCCGCATCGGAACGACGTTCTCTAACGACGTTCTCCAACTAATGATGTCGTCATTCTGAGGAGGCATGAGCCTCCGAAGAATCTTGCGCGCAGTACCCGACATTTCGCCTTCATCAGCTGCGAAAAATCTCCTTGGGTGGCGCAGCGCTTTAGCGCTGCGATAAGTGCTTTATTTTCGTTCGCGGGCTTTAGCCGCTGAGGTCGTCCTTGCGATTTTCTGCAGGTCGTTACAACCCATGTTTACCGCCAAAATGAAAAACCACCTTGCTATGTGCGTAATCCTCTCCGGTCCCCGTAAACTGAATTCGTACTTTCGCGCTCGTCTTCTCAAAAGTGCCGCCATCAACCGATGTCACGTGCTCCGGATTCCACACGCCCAGTTCGTAAACGTGTCCAGGCCGTCCCGCGACGTCCAAGGTCACGGCATCCATCGCCGGACTCCATGTCTCCGAGACGACCCGCAGCCCCTCGCTGGTGCTACCGAGCGCGGGCAGCCCAGGAGAATAGGCCAGCCCAAAATCGTTGTGTACCCGCATGCGCAAAGTATTCGGCCCGCTCGAGACAGGGAAGCGTACGGTCGCATGCTGATCAACCGCATTCTTGTCCATGTGAACCGGGACAGGCCGCCCATTGATCTCGGTCCCCGAAACACTCGCGCGCAAGCTAACAGCAGGTGAGAATTCCAGGGTGCAGGAACCCGTGCCGCTTCGCTTTGCCTCCAGCACAATGCTGTCCGCCGTGCGCCGATAGGTGAGGTCCAGCGTGCAGTCTTCAACCCGCAGATTACTCAAATGCACCGAGCTCCATCCGTAAGGGATATGAGGCGCGAACACGGCGTGATTCGCAAACGCGTCGACATCCAGGCCGAGCATTCCGCGAAGCACAGGGCTCACAACCATGGCCGCCGACCAGATTTGGTGTGGCGAGCTGGTGGACAGCGCTTGATGATAGTTCCCGGAAAGCACCTCGGTGACATGCCCCAGCGATCCATCCGAACCGAGCAGCGCATTGGCCCGCAGATTGGAATAAGCGGGCAGCGTCCGATGGTAACGGTATTCCCCCACCGACGCCCATCCCGTAAACAAAGGCCACACCGATCCAAAATGATAGCCGCCCGGGCTGTACCTGGGATCACGCGCAGAAATAATCCGCATGCCCCAGTCCGTCTGATGGCCCGAATCCGCGAGCAGGTTGATGGTGGCTTCACTCTTCGCTTCGTCCAGCAGACCGAACCACATCGGCACCGTAGCCAGCACGCTGGGCAAGTCCACCGGCTGATTATTTCGGTCGAGCGCGAAACTGAACAGACTCTTTTCCTCCGACCAGAACACCTGGTTCACCAAAGCTTTGTGACGGGCAAAATCCTGCTCGAACTCTCTGCTGACATTCTCCTTCCCCGTGAGGTACGCTAGATTTCCCAAATCATGCAGCGCCTGCGCACCGAGCCCGCTCTGATAGAGTTCGGTCTTTACCGGCAGCAGCGGTCCACCCTCGACCCACCCATGGCCGATCCCAAAATTCTGCGGCAGGTTTTGCGTGTCATAGGTTGACTTGAGGAACTGATAAGCTTTCCACAAGCTCTCCCATTTTTCCTTTGCGAAGTCTACGTCGCCGCTATGCATCACGTAGTCGTTCACGGCGATGATGTAGAGAGGAGTTGCGTCTGCTGACGCGTAGGCATAGGGGTAATCCTTAAACCAATTTACAAAGTTTGCCCCCTGCGAGATTTCATGCGCAATCTTGCCGTCCGCCCGCTGATACTTGCTGAGAAAATCCAGAGCCGTGCGGGTGGTAGCGAAGTCTCCTTCCGCGTCCAGCGCCAGAGCGGTCCACAAAGCATCGCGCCCAAAAAACCAGGCAAATCCCGGCCGCTGGCTCGTGCCTGAGGTTCGATAACCTGCAATCAATCCCGTGCCCAGATAGGGATTGGTAACTAGTCCCTGCGCCATGCTGATCCGTGCCCAGTCGTACGCCTGCTCTAGTTGCGTATCCGGAAGCTCCAGACGGACGGTCTGATCGAGGTACTTGCGGTAGTAATCGGTCGACTCGCGCAACAGGTTGGCGTAATTCTTTAACAAACGCTCATAAGTACTTTGGGCATCAGATAGCCCCTGCACCGATGCCGCGATGACAATCAGCTTGGTTTCTTTCCCCTTAGGCGTCAGGCCTAAGACAAATGAACTCTCTTCGGACGATGAATAATTGGTGTTATATTCCTCCGAATGTAGGACGGCGGTCGGCGAGCCCACCAGCGCCGCATATTTCTTCTGTTCTTCGCCAAAATAGAAAGCCCGCAGCGGCAGCTCCCAGTTCAGATAAGTACCGCCCAAGGCGGCTGGCCATTCGAGTTGAAAATCCCGCTGGAAAACTGCCTCGATCTCGAGAGGCATCGCGGTTTCCACTTCCAAGGTGATGACAGCTCCTGGCTCTCTCAGAGGAACAAATAGCATCTCCCGAACCTGGAATGTGTCCCCCGCATAGAGAATGCTGCAGGACTCCGGGTGCACGGTCACCGTGCGCGCCAGCGACTCGGCGGGCAACACTCGCCCATCGGTATGGAACAGTAGATGGAAATCGCGAAAAATCTTCAGCGGGTAAACCCAGGCCTCAAGTCGTCCCGCCTCATTACCAAATAATCCCGCCCGCGTTCCGACTGCCGGTAAAAACTCCCAGGAGCGCACCGGGCGCGACAATTCCAGCGAGGCGTCCTGTCCCCCTGCGCCATGGGGAAAAAAGGTTAAGAGGATTGCGACTAGGCCAACGAACGCCGGGTTGGACCGCTGGAATCGGGAGCAGTGGGCACGTCGCATGCTTGACCGCTGAGACTTCGAAACTCCTGCTGCGGTACTATAAAAGGTAGTCGCGAATTCTAGCACGAGCCCAACTGGGGCGGGTACGAGCCTTTTGTCTTCTTCACGTCGCGCGTTCCTCCGGTCGCTCAGTCGTTCCGCGCTTGTGCTCTCCCTGGATGGTGTTTTTTCATTTGCGCGGCCTCTTCGCGCTCTCGCTCAAAATCAGAAGAATACCTCACTGCCTAAACCGCCCGCGGATTTAGGCGTGAGTTTCGTTAATGTCGCAACGGAATCTGGCCTGAATGCCAAAACCGTCTTTGGCGGAGAGCACAAGAACAAATATTTGCTCGAGACGACCGGCTGCGGAGTTGCCTTCTACGATTACGACAACGACGGCTGGCTCGACATCTTTGTCGTAAACGGCTCGCGTCTGGAAGGCTTCCCCAAAGGCGAGGAACCGAGCTCGCACCTCTTCAAGAACAATCGTGACGGCACCTTCACCGACGTCACCGACAAAGCCGGTCTTCGCCGTTCCGGTTGGGGACAGGGCGTCTGCGTCGGCGATTACGACAACGACGGCTTCGATGACCTCTTCGTCACCTACTACGGTAAGAATGTTCTGTATCACAACAATGGCAACGGCACCTTCACCGACGTTAGCGAAAAAGCTGGTGTCGCCGGCAAGAAGACGCGCTGGGGAACCGGCTGCGCCTTCGTGGACTACGACCGCGATGGCCACCTCGACCTCTTCGTCGCCAACTACATCGCGCTCGACCTAGCTACTGCTCCCGTCCCCGAGTCCGGCCCCTGCCTATATAAAGGAGTAATGGTCGCCTGCGGGCCTCCCGGCCTTCCCGGAGACAGCAGCATCCTGTACCATAACAATGGCGATGGCACTTTTATCGACGTCTCTGAATCCTCGGGAATCACTCAGGCCAACGGTTTTTATGGCTTGGGAGTCCTGGCCGCCGACTTCGACAACGACGGCTGGCCCGACATCTACGTGGCCAACGATTCCACCGCGAGCGCGCTTTTCCAGAACAAGAAAAACGGCAAGTTTGCGGACGTCGGCATGGAAGCAGGTTGCGTGCTCAGCGCCGACGGCAAACCTCAGGCCGGCATGGGAGTCTCCGCCGCCGACTATGACATGGACGGCTATCTCGACATCGTCAAAACCAACTTCGCCGGCGACACGCCGTCACTCTATCGCAACCGCGGCAACTGGAATTTCGAAGACACGACCTTCACCGCAGGTCTGGGCATGCACACGCAATACCTCGGTTGGGGATGCGGCTTCTTCGACATGGACAATGACGGCTGGCCCGACATCCTCCTCTGCAACGGCCACGTCTACCCCGAAGTCGAACAACTCAAGACCGAGGCCGGCTACCCCCAACGCAAGCTGCTCTACAAGAACCTGCGCAACGGCCAGTTCGAAGACGTCTCCGAGATTGCGGGGTCCGGCATATCCACTCCGTATGCCTCACGTGGCTGCGCCTTCGGTGACTTCGACAACGACGGCGACATCGACGTGGTGGTCAATGCGATCAACGACTACCCGCAGCTCATCCGCTGCGATACCCGCCTGGATAACAACTGGATCAAGGTCAAGACCATCGGCACAAAATCCAATCGCAGCGGAATTGGCGCGCGAATCAAGTGTGTGACCCACCCGCCGGGAGAAGCCAAGCCGCATTCCCAGATTGATGAAGTCCGCAGTGGTGGAAGCTACATCTCGCAAAACGACCTGCGCGTTCACTTCGGAATCGGAAAAGCCGACAAAGTTGATCTGTTGGGAATCCGCTGGCCAAGCGGACAAATCGAAACCCTCAAGGACATCAAACCCAACCAGTTGATCTTCGTCGAGGAAGGGAAGGGTATCGTACGCACAGTGCCCTTTCGAGCGAAGATGACTTGAGAGGATGTGTGGCGCGGACACTCCTGTTCGCGCTCTTATTAGCAGTCTTCAAAACCGGTTTGACGCACAACACTCAGTCGTTCTGACCAACAACCCCTCGTCAAGCGGCCTTCCTTCTTGTCATTGCGAGCGCAGCGAGGAATCCAGGTCCCCCCAACTCCTCGCGATACGGCCCAGTCCTCCAGGGACGAGATTCGTTAGCCCCGCGCGTCAGCGCGGGGTGCCCTCGAGAAAATGTGCAAGTCCCGCAGGGACGCCACCCATCACCGCTTAATACTCTCCAGCAATGTCCTCTCCGCCTCGCTCGGCGGCTCAAACCTTCCGCCCAAGTACTTGGCCAGAAACTCCTCGCTAGCCGCGTTGAACGCCGTGCGATTTTCCGGCCGCGCAAACCCGTGTCCTTCATCCGGAAACACGTAATACTCCACGGGTTTCTTATTCTTGCGCATGGCGGCCACTATCTGATCGCTTTCCGCCTTATTAACCCTCGGATCATTGGCGCCTTGCCCAATCAGCAACGGCGCCTTGATCTGGTCCGCCTTGAACAGAGGAGACTGCGACTTCAAAAATTCCTCATCTTCGCCCATTCGCCGATGAAAGATCGCCACGAAAGTCGACCAATACGGCGGAATAGTCTTTAGCAAGGTGTTTAGGTTCGAGGGACCAACAATGTCCACGCCGCAGGAAAACGCATCTGGAGAGAAAGCCACAGCGGCCAGAGTCGCGTATCCTCCGTAGCTCCCACCCATAATGCAGATTTTTTTCGCATCGGCGACGCCTTGCTCTATGGCCCACTTTTCTCCATCCAGCAGGTCGGTGTGCATGGCTCCCGCCCACTGCCGGTCGCCTGCATTCAGATACTTCTTCCCGTACCCGGTAGACGCCCGGAAATTCGGCTGCAGCACCGCGTAGCCGCGATTCGCCAGCCATTGGGCGTATGGATCGTACCCCCACACGTCACGCCCCCAAGGGCCGCCATGCGGAAACACGACCATGGGCAAGTTCTTCGCCTGCGCACCTGCTGGTGTCGTCAGGTAGCCATAGATCAACATCCCATCGCGCGCCTTGTATTCAATCGGTTTTACTTTTGCGAGCTTGTACGCTTCCAGATCCGGGCGGTTGCTGAACAGCACGGATGCCTTCTTGGCGGCCCGGTCGTACAGGTAGTAATAGATAGGCGCGTCGTCGCCTTCGAAAGTCACCACCCACCGGTCGTCTGCCAGATCACGACTGACGTTGCTGATATCCGCATCCCGCATTTTCTTCAGCGCGTCATAGTCGGCCTGCAAAGCAGGGTCGAGGATCTGGAAATCCCGGCGCTCGCGCAAAAACACCACGGCTTGCAGTTTGTTTGTCTTGGGCTGGGTCACGACAAAAGAGACATCGAACTGCGGATCTTCCGCGAGCACCGTCCGCTTGCCGGTAGCAACGTCTACTGAGAGCAGCCGCGCGGCGTTGGCGTCCAGCGAGGTAATCACCCATAGCGCGCTATTGTCCGGCGAGAAACCCACGATCTCGCCCAGGCTTTCGTCAGCCCCCCACTTCATCAACTCGCGCCAGGGCGACTTGGCGTTATCGCGAACACGGATGACCGTGCCGCCATCCGGCGTGGTTACCTGCGCCGCCCGCACCTGCAAATCATGGTCCGGCTGAAAACCGAGCACATCGCCGGGATTTTCTGTATCGAGGGTCAATTCGCCTGTATTCAGGTTGACGCGGTAAATATCGAACACTTTCGCGTCGCGCTTGTTTAACTGGATCAAAAGCGTGTCGGGATGCGAAGGCTCGAGCGCAACAATGTCGGCGCGCACTTTTTCGAAAGGAGTCAGATCTTTGGTCTGCTTGCTGGAAACGCTCGTCTGGTAGACGCGCCAGTTCTCGTCGCCGCCCTGATCTTGCGTGTAGAGGATGTTCTTCGAGTCATACTGCCAGGAGAAATTGCGGATGCCCCGCTTGCGATCGTTGGTAATGACCCGGTCATCGGTCTTGTCCAGCGTGCGCACCCAGACATTCAGTACACCCTGGTCCGGTGCAAGATAGCCGAGCATAATGCCATCGGGTGAAATCTGCGGTGAGGAGCGCTCAGGATTTCCAAAGAGCACCTTCCTGGGAATCAGGGGGCTTCCTGTTTGTGCCCATGCGCCTAGACTTGGCAGTAGAACAATAAGAAGAATGACAGCAACATATCGAAGTTGTCTCATCACTTGTCCTCCGAGGAAACACAGAATTCTACCCACCTTTCATTACGAGGAACAACCGCGGGCAGTTCCCTGGAAGGGCAAGTGGCGGGATTATCCCGGTGGAGCCTACAGATCGCCACAAGGAAAGTGGACGTGCTTCGAATGACTCCTTGATTATTATTGGCCAGCGTCGGGACGGTAGCCAGAATGCGAATGGCTCTTCAGCCGGCTTGCTTTTACCGGATCAGATTCAATCATCTCCACAATTGGATTCACGAATCGCCCATACTTTGCGAGCGTGAAGTTATCGTGCGATGCCAGGGCACTTTCTATTGCCCTCTCCGTTGCGGGTGTCACGAGCTCGATGCGGCCCACAAAAACGCGCACCGTTTGCGCTGGAGTAGGATGGATCGTGAGCGGAAGCATCGAATCCAGGATTGCCGTCGGCACGATATACAACAATCGGCTACCTTCCTCGAACCAGGAAGACTGCCACGTTTCTACCATCGCATGGGCTTCGTCCCGGTAAAGACCGTGCGTGGTGAGTATGTTTTCGAGATCCCTGCACAGATCAGCGACTGTGCCGGTCAACTCTGGTGGGTCGAGCCTAGTTTCGTCCTGCAGAACCCCGCCGATGCGGTAGCCCACTTTCTCTTCTCGTCGCTCGAAAAGCAGGGTGTTGGGGATTTCATTTTTGCTCAGGTTTTTAATGAGTAGAGTTCCCTGAAGCGTAACCTTCGCCGAGATGGGCAACGGAGCCCGCGAAACGCCGCGATAAAAGAGAAATTTCTCTCGCTGCCCGCCGGCAGAGCTCTTGACGAGCAAGGGCGCTGCCGACGTCTCCCGCGCCGCATAATATCGGTTGTCCTGGGCCTGTCGAATAAAGTCCTCGCCCGCATCTGGTTGAACCGCGACGTCGTCCCACGAGATGCTGCCGTCTATGGGTTGCTGGTAGAGTGTCCGGTCAAAGAGCCTGGCAGTTGGCAAGACACGGCTGGCGTGCGGATACCACTCGGTAATCACCCCTCGCGAGAAAGCTACATTCACTGAAGCTCTCACCTCGTGGGAGGAATGAAAATAGATCACCGGTGTCTCCATTCGAATCGTGCCCCGCAGCCCTACTTTGAGAGCGCCATCCCGCAAGTGTTCTACGAAGCCAGGCAAATCAACAGGACCCTTAAACCGCAACCAGTCAACCGCTTTCCCCTCCTTCCCCGCAATCGAGGTAAACGTGCCCCATTCGTGGACTACCAAATCCGAGTCCGCCAGTTGCATTGCCAGACTGAAAACCTGTGAGCAGGGAGAGAGACAGAGAGCCATGGCTCCGTATGCCAGAAAGCGCATCAGGAGCAAAGGCAAGCTCGCTCGCAGAGTTGTTATCCAGGGTTTCATTTCCACTGACCTCCTGGGCTCGTGCTTCGGGCCAACATTTGGGAAACTGTCTCATCCTGATGTCCCATGAAACGTGCGGCCAGGTTTTGCGCCAACAGCGGATCGGTCTTCGCCCCGGCAATTGCTTTCTGTACGTGCTGGCGATGCTTGCTCTCTGGGCCCTTCAGGGTAATCAGCGCCGCGGCAAACTCCATCTCCGGATCCTGATCACGCAGCCCCATAGCCTTTTTCACCCATTCATATCCGTCGATCCCAGACGCGGGATTCGGCTGATCGTTGCCGAGCCACTGCTTGAACGCTTCCGCCAGGTACCCAAAGTCAAAGAAAGCCAGGGCGTCTCCGTTCCCGGCCGCGACGCGTGCGTGAAGTTTCCCGAGCAACTCCTTGGCAACTTGCGGATCCTTCCGTGCGTAAAGCGTGGCGCGCCGCAGGGTTTCCATTCGGGCCAGGACCGGAGTCTTGGCATCGAGGAGTTCCAGCATGTCGCGCGTCAAATTCTTGATATCGTAAGTTTCATTTCCGTTCAGATTCCAGCTATGGCTGATCCAGGGAAGTGACTTTGCCTGTCCGATCTCGATCGTATGGCAGACCAGGGGCGGCCCTGCCTGCGCAACCGCCGTCAAAACCAACAGCACCGCAACCAGACTCGTCCTGCGCCAACGAAGTACCCCACGTGTGTTCATCATTCGACCTCCTGTTGAATTTGTGGACCCCACACGTGGATAAAGACGCTTGCAAGCAGAAAACTGTTAGCAGAGGAAGGGTGCAGTCACGACGTTGTCTCTCGGGGGCATGGCTTCAAAGGCTGCCAATGAAGTCTGGTTTTAGGTGGCGCAGCGCTTTAGCGCCGCCATGAGGGCTTTATTTTTGAATCGGCTTTAAGTCGTGCCGATACTGTAGCAGTCTGGGGAGGGCACGGCTTCAGCCGTGCCAATCAGGCTCCTAAGAATGTGTGTGGTCTTACCCGCCGAGGTCCATTGTCGGGAGGGCACCTCGAATATCATCCCCGTTTTTGAACTCGAAAACCGTTTACAACGCTCGCATCCCTCTTTATAGTGCCCGCCATGAACCCAACTCTGTATTGCAACAAGTGTGGCGCGGCTAATTCCGCTGAAGCACAATTCTGCAGCCGCTGCGGCAGCGCCTTGAATCCCGTTTCCGCCGGGCTCAGCCCGGCTGCGGCGGCTGCGGCAGCGCCGACGCCGGTTGTAGCCGGTTCCTACAACCCGGTCGTCGCCACAGTTGGATATGGAGGCTTCTGGATTCGAGTTGTCGCCTTCATCATCGATGGGATTATCGTACGCGCGGCGGCGTGGCCGGTCAGCATAATCTTCGGTTTGGGCGGTCTGGCGGGAACGCTGGGTGGTTTTCCGCACGGAGCTCCGGGCTTGCATCTGTTCGGCAGTGGAGTTGTGTTGATAGTGGTGGTCTTCGGCTCCTGGCTCTACGAGGCTTTCATGCTCAGCTCTCCCTACCAGGCGACGCTCGGCAAGATGATTTTCGGGATGAAGGTCACCGATCTTTACGGCAACCGCGTCTCATTTGCGCGCGCCACCGGCAGGCACTTCGCGAAGTGGCTTTCAGGAATGATCCTGTGCATCGGCTACATCATGGTCGCGTTCACCGAGCGCAACCGAGGATTACACGACATCCTGGCTGGAACCCTGGTGCGGCGGTAGGGCTGATCGGCGGTTCGCGGACTGATTTTCGCTAACTGTGGAACCCAAGGATGACTCACGAGCAGAGGCAGCGAATCATCTCTCGCCTGAACGGACGGAATCAGCTCGACGCGTTCGAGGCCGCGAAGGCAATCTGGGAGGAGTCTGACAAAGGTTTAGAACGCCACCTCGTATTGATGCTGAGAAATCGTCGCAGCCCTTCAACCGTGCCGCCGCAGCCTATGCAATGCAAATCGTGTCTACTCCACGGACCATCAGGGCATTGGAGTGTGTAGTTAAGAACAAATCCGGGCGTTCCCGTGTCAGGGGGAGAAGCAGCCGAGGCGCTCGCACACTGCCATCGGAGAAAGTCCCACGATGTGCTGCTTACAGCACTTGGCGACTCCCGCAAGGACGTTCGGTTTTGGTGTGCATTCGGCTCTTGGCGAGATGGCGGCGATGCGGGCTGTTCTTGGCCTGGAGCGTCTTGTCGATACTGACAAAAGAATCATCAAAGGCTTTCACTCGGTTGCGAGGGAAGCGGCCGACGCAACTGAAAATATTCAAACGGAGAAGGTTGCGCATATGCGAAAGAATGGTTGTGTGTTTTACGTTCGTACCTAATTCCTGACCGGCGAAAGATCGCGATTACATCAATAACGGGGCCACCCGTGTGCCCGTCTACGCGTTCTTAGCCGATTGCTCTTGTAACGTCGCGCTACACCAATAAGCACCGACCAAGCCATCTACGAGGCAAGTCCCAATCTACCGGTTACAGAAACAATTATTTCGCGACGCCGTTCTCCGGCGACCACGAGCGCTCCCAATGACGCCACGACGAAATATCACCCAATCCCAGCTGATTCCACCAGAGATCCAGCATTTTGGATTCGCCTCTCAGTATTCCTTCGCGCGTAACGCCTTCTGGCGCGGGCACCAGTGCATTCAACCGGTCATATATCCGGCTGCGCTGCGACTGGTCTACTCGAGGAAGCAAGTGCCACAATGTAAGCGCGTCGTGCTGGCGCGCGTGGGCCAGTACCGTCGTAAGTTCCGCATTACGTTCCTTCGCACTACCGCCCTCAAGATCAAGTTTGAATAGTGCCGTGCGAAAAGATTCCGAGGCATCCTCGAAATAAGGGGCACCCGGCCCGACTTTCGGTTTAGTACGGCACGCGGCGCCCGCGGGAATAAACGCCTCACGATTGCCCAGCTTGAATCCCACCCAGCCCAGCGTCGTGCGCAACAGGCCATCTCCCGAGTCGTCCACGTGCAAGGTGTAGGCGCACCCCAGGTCTACGGCGACGGCCGAAGGAGTGTCCACTACAAATTGCCCGGGCGGCGCCCAGATCGAAGCATGAATCGTTCCACGCTCCAAGGCCAGCCGCTTAAGCTCCGAATTCATCCTCACCACGCGCAGACGAGTTCCGGGCTCCACCTCTACTGTACCGATTTCATCGAGTTGAATGTTAGCCCGCGATTGACTATCCGTCTCCAGGGTCTGACCAAGCCCCAGCTTAGCTGTTCCTCCGTTTGCGTGAATAGGTTTCGATTCCAGGCGAGGTGTTCCTGCAATTTTTGTAACGTTCCACGCTGGACCCAAAGCCACTTGCTTCGGACGCACCAACCATCCAACCGCAGCGATAATAATAACGAGCAGGGCGACCGCTGCCGCAGGCGCCCAAGGCACCTGGAAGAGTCTGGCTAGAATGGATTTTCGGACCCTGACCGGGATCTCCGGAAACACCGCCGCCGCCCGATTGTAGCGTAACCTGCCCAGAACGTTTTCCAGCTTCTCTATCTCGGGATCAGCTTCCCCAGACCGATCCCATAAGTAATCCTTATCCATTCATTTCCTCTTCGACTTCTCGACAAAACTGCACTTACTCCCGCCACCGCCCGAGCTTTTCGCGAAGTTGTTGCATGCCGCGATGCAAATTGACGCGAACTGATCCAGGCGTCAGCCCCGTCCGAGCCGCAATCTCAGGGCCAGTCATACCTTCCACGAGCCGCAAGATGAGAGGTTCTCGGTAGGCATCCGGTAAGCTGCGAATTGCGGCCAGGATGACCGCAGCTTCATTGTTCCCCGCGCTGCCTGAGACGCCGCTTCCAGTTTCGGTCTCTGACCCGTCATCCGTAACTTCGACCGTTGTCACCGATCGCCGGTGATAGTCCTTCGCACGATTGCGCGCGATGGCAGCCAGCCAGGCTCCGAAGCGGGCAAGGTCGCGGAGAGTAGACAGCCGGCGAAGCGCCACCAGGAAAACTTCCTGCACGAGGTCGTCTACCTCGCTAAGCGGCACTCGCGCCATCAGAATTCCGTGCACCATGCGCGCGTACTGCTCATACAACCGGCCAAAGGCCACGCGATCGCCTGCCTGAGCGGCGCTCACCAGCGGCGAATCGTCGGTGGTTGCGAGGACGGATAGGTTGGTCACGGCCCCGCGTCCCAGGCTGGCGGCGAACACGTCAACTCTGTCCCCAATCGAGGCCATGGAGGCCGAATCCCAGCTCGTTACAATAGACGTAGACTCACGGCCGAGTGTTAACACACAAAATGCGGGCTCTGCTTTATTTCGGGATGCTGCCTTCCGTTGCGTTCTGTTCTCTTGCTAGTCGTTCCAGTTGGTCATGCGGCAAGTCATGCAACAACTCGAGGAAGACTCCGTTGGTCCAGCCGAACCCCACGACGTTCGCCTTATACCCGGTAGTCACGTGCGTTTCCGAAGATCGTGTCACGACGTTATATTTTTCTCGAATCGTTCCATCCCGCCGAAAATTTTCCGCCACCAGGGAGAGAAATTTGTAGGAAAGCCGGTCCGCGTCGTTACTGAATCCATAGCGCCGCAGTCCCTCGATGCCCAGCAGCTGAATCGGTGCCCAGCCATAGGGATAATCCCACTGCGCCCCCGTCTCCGTGTGACTCATTGCCAATCCACCCGGCTGCTCGAAGATCGGCAGATTCTTCTCCACTGCGCGTGCCTGCTCCGCACTGGCCAACCCAGCCCACAGCGGGTAAAACGTGCTGGCATACTCGTACGCTGAGCGGTTCTGCGTTTCAAAGTTGTAGTCAAAGAACAGCCCGCGCGCCCCGTCCCACAGATATTTGTTGATTCGTTCCTTGCGATCTTCGGCCCGCTGCCGCCACCGTTCTGCCTCTTCCTTCTTGCCGAGCAACCGGCTCATCTCTTGCATATCCCTTTCGGTCTTGTAAAGGAGGCTGTTCAGACAGACGGGCGCATAATGATGAGTCTGGCCTCCATACGGCCCGAAGCGAAAAGAGATATCGAATCCCGATTCCCGCATGCTGCGGTCGCCCTTATAGAAATCGCGGCTCAAAGACAAGGTCTTCAGCGGCTCGCATTTCGATCCAGCGCCGGTGGTCTCGCACAACTGCAGCCCGAAGCTGAACCCGATCACATCGGGATTGGATGTTCCAGCTTTAACCTCCACCAAGTCCCGGTCTGCGTTTTCGGGATGGTTGAGGAAATAGCTCACCACGTCGCGGTAATGGCCGCTTTCATCCTGCAATCCTTCCGGGACAGGTCCTTGCCCAAAGTCGTAGTAGCGCGACAACCCGGTCGAGCCCGCTACGTGCGGATCGCGCATCCACATCTCGTAATCCTGGCTGGCATACCTGTAAGCCTTTTCGAGCCACGCCCGATCGTCGTGCCCAGCCGCTTTGTCCGCCTGGTGCACCGCCATAATCATGGAGGTGAGGAACGGGGGCTGCGATCGGGTCAGATAGTAAGTGCGGTTGGCATTGAGAAACGTCCCATAGTGTTCGATCTCGAAGAAGAAATTCTCCAGCATGCCGCGCGCCAGATCGGTCCGCCCATCGCGCAGCAATCCCACGATGATGAAGTAGCTGTCCCAGCCATACATCTCGTTGAATCGGCCGCCGGGAACCACGTAGGGGTTTTCCAGAAAAAGCAGTCCCGGAGGCTGAATTTTCTGCGGATCCGCTTCGCCCGGATGATGGATGGCTACCGGCAAGTGCTGGACTTCAACTTTGCAGTCCTTCTGCAACTTCTCGACCGAAGCCGGGGCAGGGAACTCCGCCGGAAGATAGAGAACAGAAGGCGCCGCCAGCTTAGGATCGACTACGGAGTCGCACCGGGTCATGGAGCGAGTCAGCACATCCCATCCGGAGGAAATATAAGTCCGGATAGCTGGGAGACCTTGCTCCTTGGTCTCAGCCGCACGCAGCCAGCTGCCAGCGACTATTACGAGCAGGAAGAAAACCGTTTTGCAGTCGCGATAAATGCGCCGATGCAGCGGGAGGGACATTCTATGATCTGCCATGATGACAAGATAATATCCTGAGCAGGCCAGCCTCTCCGCCGATTTCCCATCGCTTCCTATTCACCGGCGGTCATCTGAAGCACTTGAATAGCTTTCTGTTGTGCGCTCAGTCCCCAGTCTTTCAGCACATAATGATGGCCGTACACGATGCCCTGGCCCGTGGCGATAGTCAGCTTGCGTCGGCGGGCATCCTCCCGCCATGCCGGATCTACCCAATTGGCAACTGCCATTGCCACAATGACCCGCAAGTCACCCTCAGTCATTCCGGGCTTGGAGTCTTTGCGAATCTGCCTCATAGCCTGGCGCTGGATGCTGCCGTTCTGCACAGGATATCGAAACAAAGTGCGTGTCCCAATTCACTCTCGAGAGCCAATCCGGTAGCGGCCTTGATGGCCGGAGTCATGTAATCGTTCTGCACCTGCTTCACCTGCTGCTGTTGCACTTCTGGAAGAGTCCAAAGCGCGCGAACCTCGACCGCCAAGGCTCTGCGAGCGGCCCCATTCGGTAGCGTATGTTCATCCGCCCCTGCTTCTGGAACTCCCTTGTGCCTGTCATCAGCTTCAGCAGTTCGCCGGACTTCGCTCCGAACGCCTGCTGGATCAGTTCGGGATGGCTTTGATTCACAGCCAACAGAATCTTCTGCTGCTCGCCGGAGGTCATGGTGAATCCAATAATTGCCCAGGTCAGCAAAGCTCCATCAAAGTTGCCGACTGCCAATCCCAAACCATGTCCTTCGAAGGCTGCGGTCAGCTGTAACCTGCGCTCGGGCACGCTGGGGATAGGGCGCTACATCAGGATTTGCCAAGTCTGATCATCAACTGTTCCGTTGACCGGCAACTTGTTGGTTTCCTGGAAAGTGCTCACCGCACTTGCCGTGTCGTGCCGTACCAGCCATCGACGCCATTGGTATCGAAGCTCGCTTCCGTGAGATTGCGCTGGATTTCCCTGATGATCTCTCCTATAGCTCCTATTCCAAACACGGTCGGCATGTGATTTTCGCCAGCTGCTCAGACTACTCCTTTACCCCGATTGCCAATTCATTCTCGAATTCGTGTTCCGAAACTGGAACAGCATTCATCTCGTCATCCTGAGCTGGGCATAAGTCCGAAAGCAGGCATACGCCATAGAGACGCGGCTTGCCGCGTCTCAGGGATCTTGCGTCGTGCAGCCGGCGAGAAAACCCCTTCTCTACCGATGCTCGCCCTCTTGCGAATCCCCACGCAGCCTTTCTTCATCTACATGGTTCTGAGGTACGAACTGAAAGAGAGCGAATGCCTCCCCAGCCTGAATCCTCCAACGATATTAATCCCTGGCTGATTGCGATTGCCGTGATGTCGAGCACCTTCATGGAAGTGCTGGACACAACCGTGGTCAACGTTTCGCTGCCGCACATCGCAGGCAGCTTGTCGGCCACCACCGATGAAGCGACTTGGACCCTGACTTCCTACCTCGTAGCCAATGCCATCATTCTCCCGATGACCGGCTGGCTGGCCAACAACTTCGGACGCAAGCGCCTGCTGATGGCATCGGTGATCGGCTTCACCACTGCTTCGTTCTTCTGCGGGCTTGCGCCATCGCTCGGATTCCTCATCATTTTTCGCCTCATTCAAGGCGCTTGTGGAGGCGGCCTGCAACCGCTCTCGCAGGCCGTCCTGCTGGAGGCTTTTCCGCCCGAAAAACGAGGCCAGGCCATGGCTTTCTGGGCGCTTGGCATCGTGGTGGCGCCGATGCTTGGGCCCGTCGCCGGCGGCTGGATCACCGACAACTACAGCTGGCGCTGGGTGTTCTACATCAATGTTCCTATCGGAATTATCTCCATCATTCTTACCCAGCTCTTCATCTTCGATCCGCCCTATCTGCGACGAAAGTCGCTGGGCATTGACTTCTGGGGCATCGGACTGCTGGTGCTGGGCATGGGCTCGTTGCAAATCATGCTGGACAAGGGCCAGGAGGAAGACTGGTTCAGCTCGCACTTCATTCTGACGCTGGCCATTCTGGCCTTCGTCGGACTTGGCGGACTGATCATTCGCGAGCTGAACACCAATCATCCCATCATCGATCTCAGCATCTTCAAGTACCGTTCCTACGCCATTGGCACCTTCCTGATGACTGGTGTCGGATTCGTGCTGTACGGCAGCACAGTGCTCTTGCCTCTGCTCATGCAGGTGGTGCTTGGCTACACCGCGACCCACGCAGGCGTCACCAATTTCCCTCGCGGGTTTGCCTCGTTTCTGGCCATGCCCTTTGTCGGCATTCTGACCAACAAGGTGGATTCGCGAAAACTTCTGGCCGCGGGAGTTTTCCTCTCGGCGACAGCCATGTTCTTTCTCTCGCGCTTGAGCCTCGACGTCGGCTTCTGGAATTTCTGGTGGCCGCTGATGTTGCAGGGCGCCGCGCTCGGCCTGATCTTTGTGCCGCTCACCACGGTAACGCATGATCCGGTACCCCAGGAGCGGCTGGGGAACGCGACCAGCATCTTCAACGTCATGCGCAATCTCGGCGCCAGCATCGGCATTTCGACAGTTGAGACTCTGCAGTTCCGCCGCATGCAGACCCACATCAACTACCTGGGACAGAACGTCACGTCTAACAGTCCGCAAGCTCGGCAGATGGCCGAAAGCCTGAAAGGCTATTTCATCGCGCGCGGTTCCGATCCGGTCACCGCGATGCACCGCGCTTCTGCGGCCATGTGGGGCGTAGTGCAGCGCCAGGCAGCGATGCTCTCCTACAATGACGTTTTTCAGACCCTGGCCATCATGTTCCTGCTGATGTTCCCCTTCATCCTCCTGATGCGTAGGCCGAAGCGCGGCGGTGCCGTCATGGCACATTAGAAAGAGGCGCTCGGCTCTGGGCCTTAGGCTCTCGGACCTAGGTACTCGGAGCGCCGCGCCTTTTCTTCTTAGAGCCGAGTCCCAAAGGTGCCGCTCTGAACAACAGCTCCGAACTCCGCTACCAGCTTGGGTTTCAGTCTTCCGTAGCCTGCCATACACATCCTCGCTGTAGGGTTCAGCATCTTAAGTGCGCGGGTCAGGAGATGTGCATGGGACAGCAGTCACAGCGACCAGAGTTGTAACTGCCAGCCCACCGAGCCCGCGTCCAGGATTATCGTCACGATGCTAAACACGTTCCCCTGCTTTTCGTGGCGAATACAAGAAAAGCAGATTCCTCGCTCCGCGAAATGACAAGAGAGAAGGAGCCCGATATGACGAGGAGGACAAAGAGCCACTGCGGAGCTTTGCTCCGCCTGGACGGGCGATGCGCCCGTCCCCGCACGAGTTTTCACTACACACACTTTGTTACACTTTGTCATTCTGAGCGAAGCGAAGGATCTATGCATTTTCCTCCGGGGGCTCCAGGGCTCCTTCAACTCTTCGCTTCGCTCAGGACGACAATTTAAGCGCAAGATGAGAACTGCCACCCTGACACCTGATGCCTGTACTCCGAGCAACCGCGGGGCGTCGCGGGGAATCTCAGATTTTCTACTCCCAGGTTGGAAGTCTATGCGCCGCGCCTTTGCCGAGGGTCTACGAGCCGGATGGGATGACCTAATCTCCAGTGCGTTGCTGGCGCGCGAATTCCTCGCGGCCTTGCTCGACTGTGTCGTGGACATCGTGTCCGGCAGGCCTTTACCGCACATTGATCTCCCCGAAGTGACAATGGGGCCCGAAGCGGCTGCCCGGCGCTCGCGTCGCCGCGACAAAGCAGCTTGAAACAGAATCACAGTTGGCTGTGACTTGTCCGGCGGGCCTGCGGTATCATCGAAGGCGATGGCGCATCCGTTCCAGGCTGATGATTCGAGACTGAATCCGATTGCCGAGAAGGTGCGCGCCGGAAGGCGTCTTGACGCCGACGATGCGCTGGCGCTGTATGTTAGCGGTGACATTCTGGCCGTGGGTTGGCTGGCCAATGACGTACGCGAACGGCTGCACGGCGATAAAACTTATTTCAACGTCAATCGCCACATTAATCCCACCAATGTCTGCGTTGCGGCCTGCCGCTTGTGTGCTTTCGGCCGCAAGAAAGATTCGCCGGGAGCTTACACCATGGCTCTGGAAGAGGCTTTTCAGACAGCCGCTTCGGGTTACACGGAAGCAGTCACCGAGTTCCACATCGTCGGCGGTTTGCATCCCGATCTGCCGTTTCAGTATTTCCTGGATCTGATTTCTGGACTGAAGCAGCGCTTCCCGCAGGTGCACCTGAAGGCGTTCACCATGGTAGAAGTGGCGTACCTGGCGAAGCGGGCCAAGTTGTCGATTGGCGAGACGCTGGCGCAACTGAAGGCTGCGGGCGTGGATTCATTGCCTGGTGGCGGCGCCGAGATCTTTGCCGATCGCGTGCGGCATATCATCTGCGACCACAAGATTGACGGCGATCAGTGGTTGGACACAGCGCGGCTGGCGCACCAGATGGGGCTGAAGTCGAATGCGACCATGTTGTACGGCCACGTGGAGAATGACGAGGATCGCGTGGATCACCTATTGAAGCTGCGCGCCTTACAAGACGAGACGCAGGGATTCCAGACTTTCATCCCGCTGGCTTTCCATCCCGACAATACGCCTCTGCAACATCTGCCCAAGACTACAGGGATGCTAGACATCAAGCAGATTGCGGTGAGCCGGCTGGTACTGGACAACTTCCCACACATCAAGGCGTACTGGCAGATGCTGACTCCGAAGATTGCGCAGATCGCGCTGCGCTTTGGAGCAGACGACCTCGATGGCACTGTGATTGAAGAGAAGATTTACCACGATGCCGGCGCAACCACCCCGCAAGGCATGAGGCGCCAAGAACTCGTGCGGCTGATCCGCGAAGCTGGGCGAGAACCGGTGGAGCGTGATACTTTGTACCGTCCTGTGACTCGCACCGAAACCTCAGTAACGGTGGCGGTTTAAACCCTACTGCAGCCGGAAGTCAATCGTGATGTCGGTGCTGATGGCGACCGGCTTGTGGTTGAGTTCGTACGGCTTGTAGTGCCAGCGTTTGACGGCTTCTTTGGCCGCCTGGGCCAGCATGGGATCGCCTTTCACCACGGCAATGTCCCGCACGTTGCCATCTTCACCGATCACCGCCCGCAATACCACCGGACCTTCAACGTGCATCTGGCGAGCCTGCGAGGGGTAGACAGGCGCCACGCGGCGCTCGAGCCTTCCCGGAACAATACCTTCCGAAACCGGCCTGGGCACCTCAGGCAGAGAAGTTGGGACCGAGAGAAGGCCGCGCATATCGCTGCTGGGCTGCGCAGTTGACGAAAGCGTTGGCGGTGCAAGGTCGTTGTCAGCGCCTTCCTGGTGTTCGGCAGCCGCTTTCGGTGATTCCAAACTCCTGGCCGGCAGCTCGGCAGCTTCACTCGGAGTGATCACCTTGACGACGGACGCGGCATTTTCCTTGGGAGGCTTCACGCGGCCGTTTACCCTCAGGCCCGCTCCCGGCTTGGATCTGGAAGTGGCGGAGACGGTCATAATGGTGGAAGATTCCACGGGAACAGGCTGGCTGGCCGCCACCTTTTCGTGAGCCTGGACAGTTGACTTACCCGCCGACTCGACGCTGTCCGCGTGTTTCCACATCCAGATAAAGAGCGACAGGGCCGACACGGCCAAAAGAACGATGGAAACCATGCTGGCCGCGACGGTCCAATGCAGCCGGGTCGTGAGGGTGGAGAACCAGCCGGGATGCTCCCCCTCTTCGAAGAGCAGGATATCTTCGTCTTCTTCGGTTGCGGGAGCTGCGGGTCTCGGCGCAGGCTGGTAAACAGGTCGTGGCGCAGGCGCCACCGGAGCGAAGGACTCAAGTATGCCGAAGTCGGACTGGAGAGTGGTGGCGGCGCGAGCGAAGTAGGCCAAGTTCTGCAGGGCCTGGATGTGCTTGTCGGTAAAAGCGTCAGGGTAGTCCGAGAAGACCTCCAGGATGCCGACCGTGGAGTGCTCATCGTGCAAAGGCAGGGCGACGATCGAGCGTATTCCCAGCTTGCGGCAAACCAGGGGATCGACGCGCGCGTCGTTCTCCGAATCCTGGCAACACAAGACGCGATCGGTACGCAGGCATTCTCCCGAGATTCCGGAGTAGGCGTTGAGGCGCGCCCCCAAAGGCGGGGCATTGGCGCCACAACTGGCGCGGCAGACGACAGCATTGTCTTCCGCGCTAAGCAGCGCAAGCGCCGAACTGGTGGCGCCTGATTGCAGGCACGCTTGTTCAGCGATGCGGTGCAGAAGCTCATCAATGCTGAGCTCGCCGGACTGGATCTTGTCCATTAACGCATCGAGGGCCACGGACAGAGCTGTGTCGGATTCGTGAGCGTCAGAGGTTAATGGATTGGAGAGGGCAGCGGAAGGTACGTACCCGAATTGGGTCGGGAAGGGGGAGGAATAATCGGCCATACGGTGCTCCCGAAGCAGCGCCAGTGTTTAGTTTTTAGAAAAAAAAGCCTGATGAAACAAGTGCGTGGGTTGAAGTCTGTTCCAAAGCGGGAGTTTTGTCAACAGATTAGCACCAGCGTTAAAACTAAAGTTTTATTTTGGGCTTCGCCCTTTGGTGGCAGGTGTAGAATCGGGGCTAGAGAGGACTATGGCTTCACGGGTTCTACACCCGTTTTCCGAGGCTAGCATGAATGTCCATATCAGCTATAAAGTCCCAAAAAACCCCGACCTCGAAAAAGACATCAACCACCAGCTCGAAAAGATTCGCAAGCGGCTGCAGGTATTCCGCCCGGAACTGGTCCATCTGAAAGGTGTGGTCGAGCAAAACTCGGCGCGAGAAGGGTTTATCGTCTCTCTGAACCTGCGGTTGCCCTCCGGGCAGATGGCAGCGCAGAAGTCGGCTGCGGCAGCGGCAGCGGCCATCCGGGCCTCGTTTGATGATCTGCTACAGCAATTGACCAAGCATAAAGACTTGCTCCGCAGCTCGCACAAATGGCGGCGTCTGCGCCGCGGGTCGGATCTGCGTCCGGAGCCGCAGGTACCGTTCGAGCAAACGGTGGCGGCAGTACCGGTACCCACCATCTCGGCGGATGACATCCGGTCCTACGTTAATGCCAATTTAGGAAGGCTGGAGCGCTACGTGGAACGGGAGATCTACTTCCGGGAGGCGGCGGACCGGCTGCAGCCCGATGCGGTCAGCAAAGAGGAAGTCATTGACGAGGCCATAGCGCGGGCCATGGGAAACGGCATAGAAAAGCCGGAGCGGCTAGCCCTGGAGCCCTGGCTGTACCGCTTGGCGTTGCGCGCTCTGGATGAACTGGCGGATCGGGGTACGGAAGAGGCGGAGTCCGTGCATTTGCAGGAGTCGGCCCGACGAAGGAATGTACGGGGCAGCGACGAGCCCCAACTGCAATACCATCAGCCAGATGAGATGCTTACGGCGGAGAACATCATCCCCGACCGACGCACTGCCACACCGGAAGATATTGCTTCCACTGACGAGATGGTGTCCATGGTCGAATTGGCCTTGCGGGGGGCCCAGCACAAAGACCGCGAGGCGTTCATTCTCTTCGCCTTGGAGGGATTCTCGGTTGACGAGATCGCCGCCATCCTCGAACGCGAGCCGGAGGAGGTAAAGTCCTCGATTACGTCCGCCCGGGAACATCTGCGAAAGTCACCGCCCATAGCCAACCAATTCCGGGATAAACTGCTACAAAAAACAGGCTCCATTTCATAAATCAGCACTCGGGAGAAATCGTGATGATTACACGCGAAGATATCCGTGAGCTGGCGCAATTCCAGTCGGAAAATGGCGCGGGATGCGCTCTCAGTTTTTATTTTCAGCCGCAAACGCCGCAGAACAAGTCGCACAAAGAGGAAGCTATTCTGGCTAAAGACCTGGTCCGCAACGCGCTGCGCGAAGCGGAGAAAAACGGGAAAAATGGGGGTACGCGGGCCGATCTGCAACGCATTCTGGAAATTGCCGGAAACTTGCGCGGCAATCAGGCTAAGGCCAAAGCGATTTTCGCCTGTGGCGCGAGGAATTTCTGGCGGGAGTTCGACCTGCCGCCGCGACTCTGGAGCACGCAGTTATTCGTTAACCGGCGCTTTCATCTCAAGCCGCTGGCGGCGCTTCTGGGAGCGCAGCCGCGAGTGTGTGTGACCCTGGTCGATCGGCAACGGGCGAGGCTTTTCGATCTGCGCCTGGACGAACTGACGGAACGAGACGGGCTGTTCCGCAGCTTGCCGCGTCATGGCCGCAGTGATGGATTCAGCGGCTACGATGCAGGACACACGGAGCGCCGGATCGCGGACGAGGCCATGCATCACTTTAAAGACGTTGCCCAGCGTCTGAAAGATGCGCAGGAAAAAGGCGTGTTCGAGAAGCTGATCGTGGGCTGCCAGGAGACCAACTGGAGCGAATTCGAGCCGCACCTGCATCCCTATCTGAAACAGCGGCTGTTGGGGCGGTTTGCGGCAGATGTGACCACCATTTCCAGTGAGCAGATTCGAGAGCATGCCAACCGGATTTTGCAGGAGGCACAGGAGAAACGCAGACAGGCCCTGGTGCAAGAGGTGCTGGGTCAGGCACATCGCAATGGTTTCGGAGTTACGGGCTTGCGGCGGGTTCTGCGCTCTCTGGAAATGGGAGAGGTGCAAACTCTGTTGCTGGGCGAGAACTTCCGCGCTCATGCGGTGGAGTGTACCTCGTGCGGGCACCTGGATTCACACATCGTGCGCTTTTGTCCAGTGTGCGGCCGGGAAACGCGCGAGATTGGTGATGTGTCAGATGCCATCATTCCCGCAGCGATTCGTCGGGATATTGAGCTGTTTTACGTGAAAGACGATCCTGAACTGGATCGCGTGGGCAATATTGGCGCGCTGCTGCGCTTCCGTGCCGATCAGAACACGCCGGCAAGGATTTCCGCGGCGTCCTAATCCGCTTTGATGTTAGTCAAGCCCGCCTTGCGCGGGCCTTTTTTGTTCTCTCGGCGTGGTGGGTGCTGAGTTTTGCCGCTGCACGCGAGATTCTTCGCGGACTGGCGTCCGCTCAAAATAACAAAGTGTGTACTGACGATGAGGCTGCAGGCTTCGCTCCGCCTGGACGGGTCAGAGACCCGTCCCCACACGAGCTTTCTGCTCCTGGTCATTCCGAGCCGAGCGAGGAATCTGCTGTTCCTGTATTGCCACGAAAGCAGATTCCTCACCGGGCTGAAGCCGGTTCCCAATGACAAGCCTTAGATGGCTGGCAGCGAAATGCGGAGATCCTTCGGTTCGCTCAGAATGACGACATGCCGTGGGTCATGCCTTGCTGCGTAGGATATGCGTATCGGTATAGGGATCGATCGACTCCGCTATCCGCCCCCGGAAGGGGGAGGACAGCTGCGCTTGACAGCGTTAGCTATCCGATTCGCAGAGAAACAGTCGGAATTGGTATGCTGTCCGGCGTTTCCAGGAGGGCGGCATGCGTTTTTCGAGACGTGATTTTCTGTCGACCACAGCGCTGGGTTCGCTGGCACTCGGGCTCGAGGCCCAGGAGGAGAAGAGCAAAGATTCCAGGGGCGCGGAGGCCAAGACGCAGGCTTCAAAGCGGCCGATCATCATCTGTGCGGCCAACGGACTCAATTATCTTGACGAAGGGTTCGAGCTGCTACGCGGGGGCGCGGACACGCTAGATGCGGCCCTGCGTGTGGTGCGTGGGCCGGAAGACGATCCGAATGACAGCAGCGTTGGTCTGGGCGGCTTGCCTAACGAAGAAGGCGTGGTCGAGCTGGATGCGTGCTGCATGCATGGACCAACGCGTCGGGCTGGATCTGTGGGCGGGGTGCGCAATATCAAGAACGTGTCGCTGGTATCGCAAGCGGTTATGGAACATACCGGGCATGTGATGCTGGTAGGAGAAGGAGCGGAACGGTTTGCCGTCGCGCAGGGATTTCCTCGGGAGAATCTCTTGACCGATCGCTCGCGCAAGGTCTGGCTCTTGTGGAAGGAAACTCATTCTGACAGGGACTGGTGGGGGCCGGCATTGGCGAGTCCGGAGTGGAAGACGCCACCAGAAGCGCCGCCAGCGCCGCATTCGGAAATCTGGGAAGACAAGATCAAGAAGATGGAACAAGTGGCGGCTGATTTGGGCATCGAGCCTAAATACAGGCGGTCGGCCATGCGGCAAGTTTTGTTTCCGCCTACCGGAACGATCCACTGCTCCGCGCTTAATGAGAAGGGCGAGATTTCGGGATGCACGACCACCAGCGGGTTAGCCTGGAAGTTGCCGGGACGTGTGGGCGATTCTCCGATTATTGGAGCGGGTTGCTATACCGATCAGGATGTGGGGTCGGCAGGTGCGACGGGCAGCGGGGAAGAGAACATCAAGGTGGCAGGCGCACATACGATTGTCGAAAACATGCGGCACGGCATGTCGCCCCAGGAAGCAGGGATGGATGCGCTCAAGCGCATCGCGCGCAATTACAACCATGACATGGACAAGCTGCGGTTTGTCGATATGACTTACTACATTTTGCGCAAGGATGGAGCTTATGCGGGGGTGTCGCTGTGGGAAGGGTATGAGCCAGACAGGCCGCACAGGATAGCGGTTCATGATGGAACGAAACGGTCCGAGAACACCGTAGCGCTGTTCCAGGGAGCCTCGGTGGGATGGCCGCCGATACCGAGAGTGGCGAAGTAATGGTCCGTGGCCAGTGGGCATACGGGACACGCGGCAGGCCGCGTCTCTACCCGAGTTCACTGTCCACTTGTTACGCGAATCTGACTTTCACGTCCGGCTTCTTTTGCAAGTGGATGCTTTCAATGAAGCGGACTTTGCCGGTGTTTTTGGTCATGATCACGGACGAGGTGCGGGTGCCTTCGCCGAAGAAGCGCACCCCTCGCATCAACGCGCCTTCGGTTACTCCGGTGGCAGCGAAGATCAATTGTTTGCCCGGAGCGAGGTCTTCCGCGGTGTAGATCTTGTTCTTGTCGCGAATGCCCATGCGGGCGATGCGCTCTTCCAGTTCTGGTTTATTAATCACTAGTCTGCCCAGCATGTGGCCATTCAGGCAGCGGATGGCGGCGGCGGTAATTACGCCTTCGGGAGCTCCCCCGGAGCCCATGACCGCATGCACGCCGGTGCCGATGACGGCGGCCGCAATTCCTGCCGAGAGGTCGCCGTCGCTGATCAGCTTGATGCGAGCGCCAGTCTTGCGAATGTCGGAGATCAGTTTTTCGTGGCGAGGGCGATCAAGCACGATGATGACCAGGTCCTCGACATTGCGCTCCAGGCTCTTGGCGATGTTCTTCAGGTTGTCGGAGACAGGGGCATCCAACTCGACCGCGCCTTTGCAGGATGGGCCGACCACAATCTTTTCCATGTAGCAATCCGGCGCGTTGAGCAAGCCGCCGTGTTCGGAGGCGGCGAGTACTGTAATGGCACCGGGAGAGCCGGTGGCGCACAGGTTGGTGCCTTCCAGGGGATCGACGGCGATGTCGACGGAAGGAACTTCGGTACCATCCGGGAAAGAGGCGCCGACTTTTTCGCCGATGTAGAGCATGGGCGCTTCGTCGCGTTCGCCTTCGCCAATGACAATGGTGCCGTGCATGGGGACCGTGTCCATGGTGGTGCGCATGGCCTCGGTAGCGACCTGATCGGCGAGCTTGCGATCGCCCTTGCCCATGGTGCGAGCCGAAGAAATGGCCGCATTCTCGACCACGCGGAGGAACTCCAGCGCGAGGTCACTCTCGAGATTCTGTCCAAAACCTTTTGCCCTGGCTTCGGGTCTGATTTGTGTAGCCATAATGCTCCCTATGAAACCGGGGTGAGACTATAAACCTAACCGGCAGGCGAGCGAAAGGAGGGAAATCCCGTAGAAATGTCCCTCAGACTCCTGATGATGAAGGCTTCTGGTAAGCTTTCGCCATGATTCCTGAACGGAAAGAGCCGGCCTACTTGTTCAGCGAGAAACAGGTGTCCGATAAAAGCGAGATTGCGCGGCGGTTTATCGAGACCCGGGCCCGGTTGAACACAAATGTCGAGAGGGCCGATAATTTTCTGGTCAAGCGCTTCTACAACATTGACCACAATACCTACCTGGAAGGGTCGATTCCGGCGAAATACAAGGAGTTGATGGGGCTGGTGGTGTCGGCGGGACTGCGTTGCGATGACTGCATCAATTACCACATCATCCAGTCGTACCGTTTGGGAGCAACGCGGGCGGAGCAGGAAGAGTCGCTGAATGTGGCTCTGGTGGTGGGCGGAAGCATCGTGATTCCGCACCTGCGGCGGGCGTATGCGCTGTTGGAGGAGTTATATGCAGGATGAGTTTCTCGTCCCTGGCGACTAACTCCCTCCCGCCTTCCACTCCGAGCGCAACAGACCGTACATTTCCAGATCGACGAATTGGCCCCACTTGTAAATATGGCCGCGCTGGCAACCTTCGTGCCGCATGCCGATTTTTTGCAGCACCCGGCCGGAAGCGGGATTTTCCTGGAAATGCATGGCGAAGATGCGGTGCAGGTTAAGGCGTTCGAATCCATATTGGACTAGGCTGCGGCCAGCTTCGGTAGCGTAACCATGGCCCCAGTAGGGCACGCCGATCCAATAGCCGAGTTCAGCATGATGGTGGGGAGCATCCGGACGCAGGCCAATGCCGCCGCAGAGATGATTATCCTTTCGAACAACGATGGCAAAGTTCGATTGATCAGAGTGTGCCAGGCTGGCAAGGAAGTCCCTGGCGTCGTCCTTGGTGTAGGGATGCGGAATGCGCAGCGTTGTGGCCGCAATTTCACGGGCACCGATAAGGGAGACCAGGTCGGGGATATCGTCGGCAGCATAGGGTCGCAGGATCAGGCGAGCCGTTTCCAGTATTGGCCGGGGCACGGTTGGAAGTATGGCATTATGGCATAAGGTTCGAGACTCGGATTCGCATGCATGGGGAATGTCGAACTGTAAATTACAGATGAAGATCGGAGAAGCCAATGAAAGCTCGTTTCCTGGCATCCGAGAGCGGAGTGTTGGGCGCTCACCTGATAGTCGCTCTGCTGTTGTTGTCGAGTGCGCAGGCCTGGAGTAGCGAGATGCCGCGCAGGCCGAAAATCAGGGCGGTCACCGCGTTCATAAAGCTGGACCGATCCCAGTATCAGAAGCAAATTAGCGATGGGTTGACCATGCTGCGCGCGGCCAAGGCAGAGTTCGAAAAGGGCGGCTACGAGGTCCAGACTCTAAGAGTCACGACACAGCCGTTTCCACAATACACGCAGGGACTTTCCCGCCAGCAAGCGCTGGATTTGTTCGCAGCGATGGACGGTTTGTCCAAGCGCGAAGGGTTCGTACTCAACATCGGGCCGGCTCTCTTGAACGACGCAGATGATCTCGCGCAGGCTGAGTTGCTGGCACAGATTCTTTCTATTACCGGAGTGTTTGGCAGTGTTGTGGTGGCGAGCGATGACGGCATTCACTGGAAGAGCGCGCAGGCGGCTGCCAAGGTGATTAAGTACGTGGAAGGGCACAGCGAAAGAGGCGGACACGACTTCAATTTCGCCGCGCTGGCCATGGTGCCGCCTTACGCTCCGTTTTTTCCGGGCTCCTATCACACGGGAGAAGGGCATCAGTTCTCGATTGCTCTCGAAGGAGGGAATTTCGTCCTCGATGTTTTTGCCGGAGCGGGTGGGGACCTCCATGTGGCGCAGGAGCGACTTGCGGCCCAGTTGAATGAGCAGGCGCGTGCGATCGAAGGGATCTCATTAAATGTCGAGACAACGTCGGGCTGGAGTTATGTGGGGCTGGATCCTTCGCCCGCTCCCAGCTTTGACTCGTCCATCGGGGCAGCTATCGAGAAACTGAATGGAGCTAAGTTTGGTTCCAGCGGCACGATGACTGTGGCGGCGCTGATTACGAGCGCGGTGCGCGCGATTCAGATAAAGCGCGTTGGATATGCGGGATTGATGCTGCCTCCGCTGGAAGATCCGGTGCTGGCGCAACGGTGGAGCGAAGGAACCTACGATATTGATTCTTTGCTGGCCTACTCGGCAGTGTGCGGGACCGGGTTGGATACCATTCCGCTGCCGGGCGATGTTTCCGAAGAGCAGCTGGCTCGCATGATCGGCGATGTGGCTAGCCTGGCATTCAAGTGGAAAAAGCCGCTGAGCGCGAGGCTTATCCCCGTGCCGGGTAAGAAGGCAGGGGAGAATAGCGGGTCGTATGGGCCGCCAGGGATGCCGAGTGCGACGTTGAGGGCGGTGCGGTAGCGCAAACCAGATTTTCTTGGTTGTGCGCGCAAGATCCCCTCGAGTGCCCCTGGCTTCGCTCGGACCGCTCGGGGGCAGGCTCTTCGCTGGGCTGACACCCAGTTCAGGATGACGACATGAATTGTGGCTAGAAGGCGTCGATTCCCGTGACCGACGAGCCCAGGATCAGGGTGTGGATGTCGTGAGTGCCTTCGTAGGTTTTGACCGACTCGAGGTTCATCATGTGACGCATGATGGGGTAGTCGTCGGCGATGCCGTTGGCGCCCAGGATGTCGCGGGCCATGCGGGCGCACTCCAGGGCCATCCAGACATTATTTCTTTTCGCCATCGAGATGTGCTGGTGCTCGACTTTGTCGGCATCTTTGAGGCGGCCGACTTGTAGCACCAGTAGCTGTGCCTTGGTGATCTCTGTGATCATCCAGGCGAGCTTTTCCTGTACCAGCTGGTGCGAGGCGATGGGCTGGTCGCGGAACTGTTTACGTAGCGTGGAATACTGCAGGGCGCAGTCGTAGCAGGCCATGGCGGCGCCCACGCCTCCCCAGGCGATGCCATAGCGTGCCTGATTCAGACACATCAGAGGCGACTTCAATCCGTTGCTGCCGGGCAGCAAGTCGCATTCGGGGACGTGTACGTCTTGCAGCGACAAGCCGGAAGTCACCGAGGCGCGCAGCGACCACTTGCCGTGCACGTCGTCGGCCTTGAAGCCAGGTCGATCGGTTTCGACCAGGAAGCCGCGAACTTTGTCGTTATCGTTTTCAACTTTGGCCCAGATGATGGCGACGTCGGCGATGGAGCCGGAGGTGATCCACATCTTCTCGCCATTGAGCACGTATTCTTTGCCGACTTTGCGGGCTCGGGTGCGCATGCCCCCGGGGTTGGAGCCGAAATCGGGCTCAGTCAGCCCGAAGCAGCCCAGCTTTTCGCCTTTCTGCAGGGCGGGGAGCCATTTGCTCTTCTGCTCTTCGCTTCCGAAGGCGTAGATCGGGTACATCACAAGGGCGGATTGCACGCTGACGAAGGAGCGCACGCCGCTGTCACCGCGCTCCAATTCCTGCATTACCAGTCCATATTCCACGTTGGACATGCCGGCGCAACCGTAGCCCTTCAGACTAGCGCCGAAATACCCAAGCTCGGCCATGGGCTTGACCAGTTCGCGAGGGAAGCGGCCGGCGCGGTTGCATTCTTCGATGATGGGGATCAGGTTCTCTTCTATGAACTTGCGGGTGGTGTCGCGGACGAGGCGCTCGTCGTCATTGAGCAGGGCTTCGAATTGCAGGAAGTCTACGCCGCGAAACTTGATAGCCGGCATGATTGCGTCTCGCTGGTGGTGCGCGAAAATCCGGGCAAACGGAAACTTTAGAAGGTAACAAAGGGGGTGGGGAACTGGCTAGTACGGAGTACCGAGTACCGAGTACTCAGTACCCCGCGGAAGAGGTTTGATTTGGTAAACGTACCATGGTACATTGGTACATAGGTACATAGATTAAGGGAGGCGAAACCTGATGGTCGACGACGACAAATTAGTGGTTGAGCGGGTGCAGACCGGGGTGCGCATGGAGAAGCGGCTGTTGAAAGTGCTAAAGGCACTGGCCGATTACCACGACCTCACGCTGGGTGATCTGCTCGAGGGCATAGTGCTGCATGCCTTCGACGGGAAGTGCCCGTTTGGGGAGGCGAACCTGCAGCGGATCGCGGATCTGAAGAAGTTCTACGGACTGGATCTGGATTCCAGCGCAAGCCATCGGCTGAAAGAAGCGAAGCCCGGCCGCAAGGCTGGCAGAGCGGCGGGACAGTCCAAATGAAGACGGCAACAATGCCGCTGCAAAGCATTCTCACCAGAACCTGAGTAGCAAGAATGCCTGTTTTTTTGATTCTGCACACCCGCAAGGGATCCTTCGACCCAGTAGATCGATTCGCACCCGAATCAGTCTGCTACGCTCAGATGAGAAGGTGTGTGTAGTGATAAGAGCGGCTGCGGAGCTTCGCTCCGTCTGGACGGGTGGGACGCCCGTCCCCACACGAGCTTTCTCCTCCCGTCACTTCTGCGGAGCGAGGAATCTGCCTTCCTTGGATTCGTTGCAAAAAGCAGATTCCTCACCGGCTGAATCCGGTTTGACGGAATGACAAGCGTTGGTGATCACCGGCAAAGGCCGTGATCCTTCGCATCGCTCAGGAGGACAAGCGCTCTTCTATCGCCAAAGCCCAAGGGCGCCTCGCCCCAATATCCGTAGTCCTGTTATTCACCGAAAGCGCGGGATCCAGCAAGGCACGGTTCGGCGATCAGCATCGTAGCTCTCGCCAAGCTGTCTCTTTAGCGCGAGTTCTTCGTACAGCACAACGAAAAGGTGAAAGGCCAGGGCCAGGCAGGCGGCGTAGATCAGTACTTGGCGAGAGCGGAACATGGCTCCCTCACCGAGCACAATGGCCAGCACGCCGATGCACGTCAGGTTGCGACAAAGCGGTTGAGGCCACGCGAAACCGAGAACCCCGGCGGGTCTATTGGGGCAGGGGTGCCGAAACCACAATAGGCAAATTCCCAGGCGCAACGCAGATAGATTGCAGTCCCTGCAACGAGAGCTGCCAGTTCGAGATAACCGAGTGAGTCGAAGGTAATCCGCAAATCTGGCGGCAAGAGCCAATACGGAACCAGCACGGTTACCGAGCCTGGCACGAGGATCGTGAATAACAGGGTCTTAAGAATGGGGCAAGCGTTGCCGACGCGACATCATGGTTGGTGCTCCCGCCGGTTAGGTCAAGCTTCGTTACAGACACCTGAATGCCAGCCGCACGGGTCATCATGTAAAATCAAAACGTAGCGTTCAGCTTGAACAGGCGTTCCTCGTGGGACGCCGAGACGGGACAGGCCTCAGAGGTTAATCCCAGACATTCAAATTCTTGTTCCTTGGGCGCGATCGTCCAAAGGAAAGATTCTGCGTAGGAGAAACAAATGGCTAAGATTGCAAAAACCGCGGACCGCAAAAAGGTCATGGACACGTCCAAGAGCACGGATTGTCCGAAATGCGGCAAGCCGACGCGCATCGTGAAGCGGGTCAAGGACCGGGATCGCGGCGTGCCGGGCGGGATTTTTATCTCGTGCTCGGTGTGTGAGTTTTACGAGAAGCTGTAGCGGTGATTTTGGTGTCCTGGAGTTTTTCGGTTGTGCACGCGAGATCCCCTCGACTGCCCTCGCTTCGCTCGGACGCTCGGGGCGGGCTCTTCGGCGGTCGTTGCCTGCTCAGGATGAAAAGGTGTGTGCAGTGATAAGAGCGACTGCGGGGCTGTGCTCCGCCTGGACGGGCGGGACGCCTGTCCCCCCACGACCTTTCTCCTCCTTGTCATTCCGAGCTCCTCCCGCCTGTCAAGCAGAGCGAGGAATCTGCTTTTGTGATTCCTACCAAAAGGCAGATTCCTCACCGGGCCGAAACTGGGATGACCAGCATTAGATGGCTGGCAGCGAAATACGGAGATCCTTCACTTCGCTCAGGATGACGACATGACTGGCAGAAACTAAAAGCTGATTTGTCCCAGGATGGCTCGGGCTTCGGCGGCGGGGTCGGCGGCTTCAGTGATAGGGCGTCCTACAACAATGTGCGTGGCGCCGGCCGCTATGGCCTCGGTTGGAGTGACTACGCGCACTTGGTCACCGTAACCGGTTCCTGCGGGCCTTACGCCGGGAGTCACGATGGCGAAATTGGTGCCCAGCTCGCTGCGCAGTTCGGCAGCTTCGAGAGCCGACGCGACCACTCCTTTACAGCCATTTGCCAAGGCGAGCGCCGCGAGACGCATGACCTGATCGACAGCCCGGCCACGCACTCCCATCTTTTCGAGATCGGCATCGTCCAAGCTGGTGAGCACCGTAACGGCTAGCACCGTGAGCTGAGGGCTGTTCCTGGCGGCTTCAACGGCGGAGCGCAGCATCCTGCCTCCGCCGCTGGCGTGCACCGTGAGCATGCTGACTTTCAGGCTTGCAGCCTCGCGAACGGCGGCTCCGACGGTATTGGGAATGTCGTGGTACTTGAGATCGAGAAAGACCTTGCGTCCCGAGTGCACCAGGTCGCGCACGATCTGCGGGCCTTCGGCAGTAAAGAGGCGCGTGCCTACCTTGTAGGTTTGGACGCACTCGCCCAGCGTGGTCACGATTTTGTGCGCCGCGGATGCTGAGGAGACATCAAGGGCCACGATGAGCCGGTCGCGCGCGTCAGTCATTCCGTGCTCCGCGCCGAATCGTCGATCGAGCAGAGTCGCGTATTGGTCCACCGTCTGACCTGCCTGCGGGAGAGTTCGCTGCAGATATAGCACTTACGCGACGCGCATCACAAGACAAAACGTTTTGCCGCACGCTTTTCGAGGGTGCTGAAAGAAGAAACGGGGGAGGTATGGAAGAGTGCCGATCAGGGGCTACGGCAGAGCCACCGGCGGCCTAGACATGGCTAAGGTCTGGTTGGGCACCAGATCGAGGCGGACGCGCTGCAGGCCGCGTGCCTTAAAATCCAGGACCTTGGCTGCGTTGTAAGAGACGTCGATGATCCGGCCATCTACGACCGGACCGCGGTCGTTGACACGCAGGACCACGGAACGTCCGTTGCGCAAGTTGGTCACGCGCACCAGAGTTCCCAGGGGCAGCGTCGGGTGGGCCGCGGTAAGTTCATGCATATCATAGAGTTCCCCGCTAGCCGTCGGTCTGCCTTGGAAATAGTCGCCGTACCAGGAAGCTACGCCGACCTGGTAGGGTTTGGGCAGGTGTTGGCGCGGCGCCGGAATCGCTGCGCTTGGGTTAAGTCTTTGTGTAATGCCGGCTTCCGAGCTGTTTGGTCCGCCAGCGGCTCCGGCTCCCAGACCAGCGGCCGCTAAAGACAGGGCTGCCAATCCGTAAGCTAAACGTCGTCGCATTCAGTCACCTCGCATCTCTAAAAGTCGTCCTCCTACCCTGCGATCCCGAGATTGCCAGATGCTAACGGGCTGGGGCAGGCATGTCAATCGCTAAGATTGGCCAGATTGTTTATCATTGAGTAATTAACGTTTTTCACAATGTGCTGGATTTATTGGGGAAACGGAGGAGAGGACGAGATAGAAAGGACTTAGCTTATTACCTTTTAGTTAATTGGGCATTTTGCGCAGGTGTGAATTTTTTTCAAGTAGCTTTGAATTCAGCGGGTTACAGTCTTGTTCGGCGTTATGACACGTGAATTCAGCAATTTACACAAGCGTGCGGTCTTCCCAGCGGAGTCCGCGCGTGTTCTTTCGCCCCTTCGGGGCCAATCCATTTTCCGCTTCCTCCCTCCACGGCTAACGCCGTGGGCTTTACTCTTGCGCCGCTTCGCGGCTGGCGTGGGCGGAAAAGGGGACATGCAGAGAGTCAGGTTTTGGTAAATTGCAGGCATGGCTGGCGCGCCACCCGTTGTGCTGACTGTTGCGGGATTCGACCCTTCGTCGGGGGCAGGAGTGACGGCAGACATCAAGACCATCGCTGCCCACGGTTGCTATGGAGTGGCTTGCATCACCGCATTGACTATCCAGTCCACGGTCGGCGTGAGCCGGGTGGAAGCGCTTGATCCCGAAGTAGTCACTGCTACCCTCCGAGAATTGACACGAGACGTCGAGGTTGCGGCCGTCAAAATTGGGATGCTGGGTTCGGCGAAAGTGGTCAAGGCAGTGGCTGAGTTTTTGGGAAATGAGAAACTTCCCAACGTAGTTCTCGACCCCATCCTGAAGTCTTCTTCTGGGGTCGCGCTGGTGGATGCCGTGGGTGCCCAGTTAATGATCGAGCGGCTGCTTCCTTTGGCGTCGATCGTGACTCCGAACGTGGAAGAAGCCTCGGCTCTCACTGGGCTCGCGGTCACAAATCCCGAACAGATGAGGGATTCGGCGGTCAAACTGCACCAGATGGGAGCTCAGAATGTGGTAGTTACCGGCGGGCACCTGGAAAAGGCGATTGATCTGTTGAGCTTCACGAACTCGCGCGGCGTTTTGGAGCACGAATTGTTCAAGGCGGAGCGCCGGTGTTCCAACTCCACCCACGGGACGGGATGCGCGTTCTCCACCGCGATGGGTTGCCACCTGGCGCTGGGGCGGGGACTGCCGGAAGCAGTGCTTCTAGCTAAGGCGTACGTTACGGCAGCGATCGTGAACGCCCAGCCGCTGGGGCGCGGCACCGGGCCGATACATCATCTGTATCGGATGCACGAGTCGCCTCGCCGCGCGGGCGTGGCTGATCCTGATCCTGTGAATTGAGTTGATCGGGGCGGTGGATTGCAGGTGAGCCGTTTCTTTAGGAGGGATGAGATGTGCCGGGCCAGAGAAGTGTGCGTGAGGACTGGTGGGTGTCCCTAGGGGACTGGCTCCGATTTCCCACTTCACCCAGGGCTTAGGTCCTGGGCTAACCTATTGCGCCCCCTCCGGGGCTGGTAATTTGCGGATTCTGTTCCACTGTTTTGATCCACAGAATAGTTTTCAGGCACACACCAGAGGAGGGCCCGCGCCGGCCTACTGTATCTACTGTATTACTGTATCTACTGTATTTAGGAAGAGGTTCGATTAGCGCCTGAGGAGAATGCCAGCCACGAAGGCCGCAACTGCCGCCAGCAGCCACTCGATGCGCCATACTTGGACGGCTTGCCAGTCCAGGACGGTCGAGGCAGAGAAGATGAATCCGGTGACGGCGGCGGCGAGCAGGAAACCAATTCCCAGGAAAAACGCAACCAGGGAAACCGTGGGGAGGCCCAGACGTTCCTGAATGAAATGAAATTGCAGATAGCGGGTCCAAGTGGAGGGCGGAGTGATTATGGCCTGGGGATGACGAGAGGCACCGCAGACGTGGCAGAAGGCGGCGCCCATCACAAACTCGGTGCTGCAACGGTCACAAGCTTCCACAAACGTTTGTCCTGTGGGGGCTTGGGCGCTGGCGGTCATAGGGGCCCGCCAGAACTCGTGGTCCGCGTTCTGAACTACCTCAGCCATTGGAAGGTACTCCTTCTCCTAGACGATACAGACGCAAGTGACTGACCAAAGTCAGAGATGCCTTAAGTTATTTAAATAGTTGTACTTCGACAACGGGTATCGCGTGGTTGATCCCAACAGCAAGCAAGAATTACCTGTACTCAGCTAAAGATTAGCCAGGGTTTCATGCGATGGGCTAAGGGGGATTTACTTCTGGCCTAGCTACTAGCGACTTCCGTGGTTCACGGCCTCTTCGGGTAGACTAGAGGCACTCAGGTTGTGAACAGACTCGTGCTACCGTCGTTTACCTATCCGAAAAGAATCCTGGTGAGTGTATTGGTTTGCGTGCTGGGCTGGGCGTGCGTACTCGCGTCTGGCCAGGCCGCGAAGCCGGCCGCGGAGTCGCCCTACCGGCCCCGTGATCCGCTGAATGCGGTCGCTTTTGACCGTTTCTACAACCTCGACTTTGACCGGGCAGTGCAGGACTACGAGCGGGTAGTCGAGAAGTACCCGGACGATCCTTTCGCCATGAATCACCTTCTGACCGGGGTCCTGTTTCGCGAGCTTTATCGCATGGGAGCCCTCAATACCAGGGAATACGAGAACGACAGCTTCTTGAATGCTCCACATCACAACGCCGATCCTAAAGCCAAAGAGCAGATCAAGCAACTAGTAAGCCGGGCGCTACGCCTCGAACAGAAACGGCTGGAGGCTAATCCGAAAGATGTGGATGCGCTCTATGCCCGGGGAGTGTCGCGGGCGCAATTCGCCACCTACACGGCGCTCATCGAGCATGCCTGGTTTTCAGCACTGCGCAATGCGGTGGGAGCGCGGCACGATCACGAAAGAGTGCTGGAGCTATCTCCCCAGTACGCCGATGCCAAGCTGGTGGTGGGGGCGCATAACTATGTCTTGGGAAGCTTGCCTTGGGGTGTCAAGGTGGCGGCCTCTCTGGTTGGTTTGGGGGGCAGCCGGGAGAAAGGCATTCGGCTACTTCGAGAAGCTGCAGATGGGGGCGGCGAGGCAGCCGTCGACGCCAAAGTGGTTTTGGTTGTGTTTTTGCGGCGCGAGCAACGGTATGAAGAGGCTCTGGAAATAGACCGGGGGCTCGTCAGCCAATATCCCCAGAGCAGCTTGCTGGCTCTAGAAGAGGGGAACTTGCTCCGGGCTATGGACAAGCAGCAGGAGGCTGCCGCCAGTTACCGGCGAGTGTGGAAGAGTGGCCGTGAAGGACATTATCCAGGGCAGCATTATGAGTTGGCAGCCCTAGCGTTGGGCGATCTGCTGCGCAGCCAAAAGGATTATGAGGGAGCAGCTACCGCTTATGAACTGGTGAATCAGATTCAGCAACCTGATCCGGAGCTGAAGCAGAAAGCCAGTCTGGCCGCTGGGGAGATGTACGACCTCCTGCGGAAACGTGATCTGGCAATTAAGAAATACCAGGAAGTCATTGCTCTGAATTCCGGGAATGGCCCTGCGGAACGCGCTCGCAAGTTCATGAAGGACGCCTACCGGGAGTAGGCGCGAGAAGTGCCTGCTAGCCGCCGAGAACCCCGAGTGCTCCGAGTACACCGAGAAAGGTGGAACTTCCGGACGTTGATTACGTATCCTGTAGGGGAGCAGAACTATGTACTGCAACTATTGCGGAAAAGTGATTCAAGACGACGCCAACGTGTGTGCCTATTGCGGAACGCGGGTGGGCTGTGTGGCGGCCCGCAAACGGCTGATGCGTCTCCGGACGGGCAGGAAGATTGCCGGGGTGTGTGCGGGTTTCGCCGAGTACTTCGACATCGACGTCACTCTGGTGCGTATTGTCTGGCTGATTGTCGCGATCATGACCGGGATCGGCTTTCTGGCCTACCCGATCGCCTGGATCGTGATGCCCGAGGAGCCCCTGGCTCCGCCAGTTCCTGCCGGGCAGCAAGTCGCTACGCCATAATTTCGAGGAGACGCGACGAGCCGCGTCTCTACCATTCTTCTGTTTCTGCAGGTTGCATTTCGCTTGTGTTTAAATCCAGAGCATGAAACGCATCGCCAGCGATGATGCTGAGGTTGTTTATAAAGTGGTGGGCGATGGCCCGCCTGTCGTATTACTGCATCCGTTTCCCGCGCATCACGAACTCTGGTTGCCGGCGGCCGAGGCACTCGCTTCGCGATATCGGCTGATTCTTCCCGACCTGCGCGGGCACGGCGATTCGGAAGTGGGGCAAGGGCCGGCCACCATGGCGAAACATGCTGCGGATTTGGCCAGGATCTGTGATGCGGAGGCGGTGGGACGAGCGGTGTTTGCCGGGGTTTCGATCGGGGGGTACGTTTTATTTGAATTCTGGCGACGCTACCGGGGCCGGGTGGCGGGTCTGGTGTTGTGCGACACGCGCGGGCAAGCAGATACAGCGGAAGGGCGGGCGGCGCGACTGAAATCGGCGGTGGATGTGCTGGAGCGTGGGACCGAACAGTTTGTGGAAAGCATGGTTCCGAAACTATTTGGTAAGACCACGCTGGAGACGCGCCCTGATCTGATTGCGGGTGCGCGCAAGATGATGTTGAAGATGTTGCCACAAGATATTGCCGAGGTTCAGAAGGGAATGGCGGAGCGGCCGGATTCCGTGGCGACTTTGAAGACGATTAACGTGCCCACGTTGGTGGTGATTGGCGACGAAGACGTGCTCTCGCCGCCGGCAGACGGGGAACTAATACGACAGAACATTGCGGGAGCGCAAATGAGAGTGATTTCGCGGGGCGGGCATTACGCGATTTGGGAACAGGCTGCTGCGGTGGGGACGCTTGTGCGGCAGTTTGTGGATGGGGTAGGTGGCAGCGGCTAGTGGTCAGTATTCTTCAAGAGGCATCGGAGTTGTGCACGCGAGATCCCCTCGGGACCTCACGGTCCCTCAGGATGACGACAGGAAGGGATTTGGGCGCGCTTTGCTACAATTCTTGCGTCATGATTGATACCTTTCTGGTTCCGGAAAAGACTGCGGTGAAGGCTAAGGGGGATGGGCCGGCGGTTGAGGTCAGCGCCGCGTCGAGCCGCGTGTTCCTTTTAACGCTGAATATCAAAGACGTCATCGAGCAGGAGTCGCTGGACGTCGGCATTTTTGGATCGGCGGATGGAAACGCGTGGCCGGGGAAACCGCTAGAAACGTTTCCGCAGAAGTTTTATCGCGGGCAGCATCCTATGCTGCTCGACCTCAGCCAAACACCCGATATCAAGTTCTTGCGCGCACATTGGGAAGTCAATCGCTGGGGGCGCGGAGACGGCGTGCCAAAGTTCGAGTTCAGCGTCTCGATCAAAGAAGTCCCGCCTGACGTACTCAAGGAAGCTACCGCCGAGGCAAAATCGCTGGCGTGAGAATTGTCGATTGTTGATTTTTGATTGTTGATTGGCTGCGCAGAAAATCGACAATGAAGAAATCAACAAATCAACAATCAACAATCCTCCATGACCAATCCCTCCCAGTCCAGCGTCATCATTCAACCGGCCCGGAATATCGCTGGCAATCTGCGGCTGCCGGGAGACAAGTCCATCTCGCATCGGTATGCGATGCTGGCGGCCATCGCGGAAGGCACGACACGATTGGAGAATTACTCGACCGGCATCGATTGTGCCAGCACATTGGTTTGCCTGCGCGGGTTAGGAGTGGAATGGCAGCGCAGCCAGGATGGAGTCGTAGAGATTTGCGGGCGTGGACCGAAGCTAAAGTCGCCTACGGCGCCGCTGGATTGCGGGAACTCGGGGTCGACCATGCGGATGCTAAGCGGCATCCTGGCCGGTCAGGAGTTCGCCAGCGAGGTGGTAGGGGATGAATCGCTCTCGCGGCGCCCCATGGCGCGGATTATGAAGCCGCTGAGTAGTATGGGAGCCAAAATTGCCTCGGCAGAGGGAGATCGTCCGCCGCTGCGCATTTCCGGCGGACGCTTACGAGCCATCGAGTATCACATGCCGGTGGCCAGCGCGCAGGTCAAGTCATCCGTTTTGTTTGCGGGACTGTTTGCCGAGGGTGAGACCAGTGTGGAGGAACCGGTTCGTACTCGTGATCACGGCGAATTGGCTCTGAACGAGTTTGGGGCGGAAGTCAAGATTGCGGGCAACACAGTGCGCATCGCGGGCCAGCAGAAGTTGCGTGGGATTAGCGCCAGAGTGCCGGGAGATATTTCGAGCGCGGCCTTTTTCTTATGCGCGGCAGCGCTGTTTCCGGGTTCTCAACTGACAATCAGCGAGCTGCTGATGAATCCAACCCGGGCTCGGCTGCTGGATGTTCTGGGGCAGATGGGATTGCGAATTTCCGTTACCCAGATGGAGGAGCACCACGGCGAGCTGGTGGGCACGGTGCAGGTCGCCGGTGGCAACCTCAACGGTGCGAGCATCGCGGGGGGCGACAGCGCGGCTCTGATCGACGAACTTCCGGTGCTGGCGGCCATTGCTCCTTACACCATCGAAGGTATTGAAATTCGGGATGCTCGGGAGTTGCGCGTGAAGGAATCGGATCGCATCGCGCTGGTCGCCAAAAATCTTCGCGCCATGGGAGCCAAGGTGGAAGAGCGCGAGGATGGAATGAAGATTCCTGGCGGACAGTCGCTGCATGGTGCGGAAGTGGATTCTCAGGGCGACCACCGCATTGCCATGGCTTTCAGCGTGGCGGCTTTGCGGGCGCAGGACGAGACCAAAATTCTGAACGCCGGAGCGACGGATGTGTCTTACCCGGGGTTTTATGTCACACTGGAGAAGCTGACAGAGCGGTGAAGAATTGATTGGTAGTGTGGAGGCGGTTCCTCCGACCCGCCCGGACGGGTCAAAGCCCCTTCCCCACACGAATTCGGTTGATATAGTTACTGGCGACCAATGACTGCCGTTACCCTCCCGAAGATCTCGTCACCACGGGGGACGTAATTCTGTCTTTCTGTCCATTGATATTTCCAGGAGGAATGTTCATGAGAGGGAAGCTGGTGTTTGCCATCCTATTGCTGGCAGCCGTGGCTCAAGCTAAGGACGCCAAGCATTACGAATCCGGGCAATTGTTGCGGATGGATTCGGTGGAATGCGGCTATGACGAGAAAAACGGCAAGAGTTTTGCCGGGGAACTGCTGGGTACGGACTCGAGTCACAAGAAGACCCGTGCCCTGTTGTGCCAGGAGTACCTGCTGCAAGCGGAGCGGATGATCTACCGCATTCGTGCAAAAGAGGAAAAGCATCCGGTGCTACTGCCGGTGGGCGAGAGCGCGCAGTTCCGCATGGACAAAGACAAGATGAAGTTGCGGGTGGAAGACCTGGACGACAAGGAACGCGACTACATCGTGGTGTCCATGACGCCGCGGGGGGATGGCAAGACTTCGGCGAGCGCTAGCTCAACGAATCACCAGCAGTAGGCGGAGCTACTGATCGGATCGGCGACGCAGGCTGCTTCCACAGTCTGCGTTCCCTTGACTCGCGCGAAGAACGTGCTCGTTCGGGATAAGAAGAATTTCCGTGAGCGGCCGTTCCGTTTGCATCTTACCTAACACGGTTTCCGAACCATTCGCTTCGCAACCGAGCGTGGTCGACACGCAGACAACCGATCGGAGAGAATAACCCGTATGAAACGCATGGCATGGGTTGTGGCGCTGGTGTGTGCGGCACCGTCGCTGATGGCGCAGGTCGCTGCCACTGAGAGCGATCACTTCGAAGCCGGGCTCTTTGCCGACTACTTCGACTTGAGCCGCATGGGTCCACACATGAATTTTGTCGGAGTGGGAGCGCGCGCCGGCGTCAATATGGGCTCCCGCATGCAATTCGAAGCGGAGTTAAGCTACGACTTCAAGCGGAATTTCACGAATGCATTTTCCAACGGCTTCAGTACGTCGTTGGCCACCACGAGGCTGAGGCCGCTGCATGGACTGGTTGGTCCGAAATTTAATATGAACCTGGGGCCGGTCCGAGCGTTTGTAACCGTTAAGGTGGGATTCCTTAACTTCAGCAGTTCGACGCAAAACGCGCCGGCCGGGTTCACCAGCGCGCTGGGCTCAATCACAAACGGCAATACTCAGCTGGCGGTTTATCCCGGAATTGGGTTGGAAAGCTTCTGGGGACCCATCGGATTGCGCGTGGATGGCGGAGATGGAATCTACTACGATCACGGGGCGCGGCACAACATCAAGGCCAGCTTCGGACCGGTCTTCCGCTTCTAGCAGGCCAACCCAGCGCTGAAGCGCTGGGCTAAGATCGCGTGTCGCTCCGGGACAACGGTGTGGCGCGGACATTTTTGTCCGCGCGTTGGTTCCGTCCCTCCGGGACTCGCTCCGATTTGCCACTTTACCCAGGATTTACGTCCTGGGCTAAGCTATTTCGCCCCTCCGGGGCTGGTATGTTGCGGATTCTGTTCCACCGTTTTGATCCACAGAGTAGTTCTCACGCACTCAATAAAGCGCTGCTCCATCCAAACCCAGGCACGCCACCCAAACCCAGACTTTTTCCGCAGTCTGTGAATCCGTGCCCTCCAAAGATCATTTAGGAAGGCAGCGTAGTCATTGAACCTTCCTCTGAGTTTTTGCCCGCAGGCTTGGGCTCATGCTGTGGTACATTACTCGGATTCACGCCGGGTTCGTGGGAGCCCTGAGACTGTACCCCGCGTACAGAAGGAGTCGCCCATGGCAAGAATTTTCGATCTGGTAAAGGAGCGCAGGGTTTATTCGATAGATGCCGACAGCACGGTGGTAGAAGCCGCTCGCTTCATGATGGAGCACAACATCGGCGCGCTGCCGGTAGTGCGCAACGGGGAACTGGTGGGTATCTTCTCGGAGCGCGACGTCATGAATCGAGTAGTCGCGGTCGGGCGCATGCCCGGACAAACCCGAGTGTCGGAGGTGATGACCGTCAATCCTCGCTCAGTCACGACGGACGAGAGCATCGATGAATGCCTGTTTCTGATGCGGGAATTCGGTTTTCGCCACCTGCCCATCTGCGAGGGCAAGCAATTGAAAGGGCTGGTTTCCTTGCGCGATATCATGCTGAGCAATGCCCGGGAGAGCAATCGCCGCATGGCGGTGTAGCCCGTAGCGTCGACTCTAATTCGGGTCTGGCATGGGTGAACAGCAAGCCCTGCAAGCGAGCAAAAGTAAAGACCGGCGCTAAGGCCGGTCTTTTTATTCATATCGTAGTGCGATATGTTTTAGCTACAGAAACGAGTAAAGAGATTATCCCTCGACATGGCAAGGTGGAAAAGGTTACTTCGGTGACAGGAGGATGGGTGACCTGTGGGACGATGGGGAGCAAGGGGCTGGGCTGGCCCAGAATCTGCTCGATTACATGGAGATGTTAACGAACGCCCACAAGCTCATCCTCATCCCATGTCTGTATCTGCATTTAGAAGCAGAGCAGCTTCAATGCCCGGGTCTGCAGCGGAAGGCTGCAGGTATGCTAACGTAGTAAAAGATCGTGGGCGCGTAGCTCAGGTGGTAGAGCAATGCCCTTTTAAGGCATGGGTCGCAGGTTCGAATCCTGCCGCGCTCACCAAAGTTCCATCTCACCGACAAAGCCGGTATATAATGCCGGTCGCTCTGGCACTTTGGGAGTTGGCTGAACGAGGGCAGCAGGAGTTCAGACTCTCTAACGTGCTAACCCCGCCACCAGCAAGAGTTCTTGCGCCTGCACTTCGCCGTCCAAAATGATTCGCCGGTGACTGGACATTGACACATATCGATGAGCCGCGAGGGGTCATGGGGATTCGGGCGGGAGTCGAATTCGCTCACCTGAGCGACATCGGCTGCCAGCGCGAGCAAAACGAGGATTTCTCGGGGTACTGGGAGCCGGACGACGAGGAACAGTACCGGCGCAAGGGCAGGCTCGCGGTTATTGCCGATGGCATGGGCGGGTATGAAGGCGGCGAGCAGGCCAGCCAAATCGCAGTGAAGACGGTGTGCGAGGTTTACGAACAGGGGTCGGCGGAGAATCCGCAAACCGACCTTTTGCTGGGATTGCGAACCGCGCACGAGCGCATCCAGGAATACGCCATTCTGCACCCCGGATTTTTTGGCATGGGCACGACGTGCACGGCGGCGTGTGTGGTCGCGGGAAAACTCTATTTCGCGCACGTGGGTGACAGCCGCCTGTACCTGATGCGAAGCGGAAGTATATCGCGGCTGACGCGCGACCATTCCTATGTCAACCGGCTGATAGAGACCGGCCTGATTCGCGCCGAAGAGGCCGAAGGACACCCGCAGCGGCACATTCTCACCGCCGCGCTGGGAGTCGGTCCGGATTTTGTTGCAGATGCTCCCGGCACTCCTCTCGAGCTGGAGCGAGGGGACATGCTGCTGCTCTGCACCGACGGCCTTTGGGGCCTGGTGCCGGACGAGGAGTTGCGCGCGATAGCCGGGCGTGGGACCGCGGCAGACGCATGCCGGGAGATGGTTCGGCTGGTCAAAGAACGTGGGGCTCCCGATAACATAACCGTTCAACTGCTACGGCTGGCCAGCGACAACACGCCAAATCTCCAGCGGAAGTAGTCTTCGCAAGGAATCCCCCAATGGTCCACAGGCGGTTCCGCCACAGGGTGAAATTCCAGGCAAATTCCCTTATCTGGATTATTTTTCAATAGGTTAGTTTGCAGCAAGAATTTTTGAAAAAGCTGCATCACAGATTTTTATTTGATGCATCTAAAGAAAGCCTATTAGATTACTGGACTTTAATGTTACACATAAGACCTTATGAAAGTGTCGCAAAAGGGGTTGTACGCGCTGCAGGCGATGATGATGCTGGCGAGGCACTACAGCCAGGGGGCGATTCGGATTCGCGACATCGCGTACGAAGAGAACTTGCCGGAAAAGTTTCTGGAGCTGATTTTGCTGGAATTGAAGAATGCGCGGATCGTGGAGAGCGTGCGGGGGGCCAAGGGTGGCTACCAGCTGCGACGTCCGCCTTCTGAGATCTACCTGAGCGAAGTGATTCGGGTCATTGACGGGCCGCTGGCGCCTTTGGGCGATGCCGCCTCGTTGCGTGAACTCATCGATCGAGACCTTCCCCACCGCGCGTTATACCAGGTTTTCCTGCAAGTGAGGGACGCGGCGGCGCGGATTCTGGAAAGCACCAGCTTTGACGACATCGCCAACGCTCCTGAAGCCGGCATCGGCCGACGGAAATCACGAAAAAAGAAGAAAGAAACACACGTCCTGCCGATGGTCGTTCAAGGCGGCAAAGGATCCCAGAATGCGTAATTGGGCCGCCGTTCTGACAGGCTTGGTTTTCGGGTTGATCACGGTCGCGCAGGCGCAAGGGAACAGCACCGTGATCCGAGTGGGCGCGTTCCCCAATGTCACGCACCCGCAGGCCATGATCGGGAAAGCTAACGGCTGGTTCGAGAAGGCCATGGGCCCGCAGGTGAAGATTGAATGGAAAAGCTTCAATGCGGGGCCGTCGGCGATTGAGGCACTGTTTGCGGACGCGATTGACATGACGTATGGCGGACCTAATCCTGCAATTAACGGGCATGTGCGCTCGAATGGGGAAGCGCTGCGCATCGTCGCTGGAGCCACTAGTGGCGGGGCCGCGCTAGTAGTGCGTAAGGATGCCGGTATCGAGAAGGTAGAAGATTTCCACGGCAAGCGCGTTGCTTCACCGCAGGTGGGAAACACGCAGGATGTTGCCTTGCGAGCTTGGTTAAGAGCTCATGGGTTCAAGACGCACGATAAAGGCGGCGATGTGCAGATTATTCCGGTAGCCAACCCTGACCAACTCACGCTGTTTTTGAAGCGGGAACTGGATGCGGCGTGGGCGCCTGAGCCGTGGGCATCCCGACTTGTACACGAGGCAAATGGGCGAGTTTTCCTGGACGAACGCGAATTGTGGCCCAACCGTCAATTTGTTGCGGCGCAGTTGATCGTGCGCAGCAAGTTTCTGAAAGCGCATCTGGAACTGGTGAAGAATTGGATTCGCGCCCACGTGGAACTGACCGATTGGATCAACGAACATCCGCAAGAGGCCAAAGCAATCCTTAACAGCCAAATCCAGAAGGAAACGGGCAAAGCGCTTTCGCCGGAGGTTCTGGAGGAAGCCTGGGGCAGGCTGCAGGTCACATATGACCCATTGCGGGCTTCGCTGCTGAAGACAGCGCAGTCGGCGTTTGACGCCGGTTTTCTGGGGCGCAAGATGCCGGATCTTTCCGGCATCTACGATCTCACGCTTCTGAACCAGGTACTGGAAGAAAAAAACAAAAAGGCAATTCAATGAACGCGAATATTCCCAACGCTGCACTTCAACCCGCGCCGGATCAGGGCAGCCTGCCTATAGTCCATCGGAAACCGCCGAGGCCAGCGGTCGTGGTGGCCTTGCGGCAGAGTCCGGCAAGCTTGCCGAAGGTCTCGCTGAAGAACGTCTGTTTGAGCTACCAGATGAACGGCAACGCGCCGCTGCAGGCGCTGAAAAACATTGACCTGGAGGTTCGCGCAGGCGAGTTCCTGTGCGTGGTGGGACCGTCGGGATGCGGGAAGTCCACTCTATTGCACTTGATTGCCGGGTTGCAGCGGCAGACTTCCGGACAGATAACCGTGGACAACCGGGAGGTCAAAGGTGCGGGCACGGATCGCATCCTGATTTTCCAGGAACTCGGATTGTTCCCGTGGCTGACGGTGGCGCAGAACGTTGGATTCGGGATGCGGATGAAGGGAGTCTCGAAGGGTGAACGCGAGGCACGGATTCGTGAGTACCTTCGCTTGGTTCACCTGGCGCAATTCAAAGACAGCTACATCCATCAGCTTTCGGGGGGCATGCGGCAGCGGGTCGCTCTGGCACGCGCGCTGGCGACCGAACCGGACGTTCTCCTGATGGACGAGCCTTTCGCGGCGCTCGACGCTCAGACTCGTGACCTGCTTCACGACGAACTGGAACGTATCTGGGCGGAGACGGGGCGGACCATTATTTTCGTCACGCACAATGTGCGCGAAGCGGTGCGCCTGGGCGATCGCGTGGTGCTGCTGACATTCCGTCCCGGACAGATCAAGCGGGAATACCCGGTTGAATTGCCGCGCCCGCGGCACCTGGAAGATGTGCATGTGGCCGGAGCCGCGCGCGAGATTCTTGATGATCTGCGTGCCGAGATCAACAAATCCCTGGAAGTGGAGTACGGCGATGAAGCGCTGGCTTAGGAACATGCTGTTCTACGCGGTCCTGATCGGAGCCTGGGGGCTTCTCGCCAAGTTGAAAGTCTGGCCGCCGTATCTATTTCCGACGCCGTGGGGAGTCGGCGAGGCAATGTGGGCGGGATTCGCCGATCACAGTTTCTGGATCGCCATCGGCGTGAGCATGAGACGCATGCTGCTCGGGTACGGACTTTCTGTCGCTCTGGGTATCGCCCTGGGGATGAGCGTGGCCAGCAGCAAGTTCCTGGACCAAACCCTGGGCGGATTGCTAGTCAGCCTGCAAAGCTTGCCCAGCATCTGTTGGCTGCCCATTGCGGTGCTTTGGTTCGGGCTTAGCGAGAAGGCAATTCTGTTCGTCGTGGTGATGGGCTCGCTGCTCTCGGTGACGATCAGCATGGAAACCGGGCGCAAGCAGTTGCCGAAGATCTATTCCATGGCGGGACGCAACTTGGGCGCGCGGGGACTGAAACTGTTTCTCAATGTGACTCTGCCTGCAAGCTTGCCTTATATCGTCACCGGCCTCAAGCAGGGGTGGGCGTTTGCCTGGCGGTCGCTCATTTCCGGCGAAATGATTTTTGTTACTCTCGGCCTGGGGCAATTGCTGATGATGGGACGCGATCTGAACGATATGAGCCAGGTGGTCGCGGTTATGATTCTCATCGTCGCTCTGGGCTACATCGTCGACGGCCTCGTGTTCAAAACCATCGAACGCCACCTGCAGCAGAGATGGGGATTAGTGCCGGCATGATTGCTTTCATCCAATAACACGCCCGCTATTGACCAGGCACTATTCACCTCCTACAGTATGGTCGGTTGGATATTGGAATTGTGATTTCTCGACGCGACTTCTTGAAAGACACTGCCTTGACGCTGGCTGCGGCCGGAACCATTCAGCCGCTGCTCAGTTGGGCGACGGACCCGAGCGCACCGATTGTTCCAGGCAAGCAGGGGATGATTCTCCGTTCCTTCCGCTTCCTTGATCTGGAAATGCCGCCTGAGTTCATGAGCAACTGGATCACGCCGGTACCGCATTTCTTTGTCCGCAATCACATGTTCGAGCCGAGCGCGCTAAATGCCGGCGAATGGCGCCTGAATATCAGCGGGGAAGTCGACAAGCCGCTCACGTTGAGTCTGGCGGAGTTGGAGAAAATCGAATCGCACTCCGTGACTAATACCCTGGAGTGTGCAGGCAATGGTCGTGCCTTTCAGAATCCACACGTGCCGGGGATTCAATGGCAGAGGGGCGCGGTGGGAAACGCGCGTTTCACTGGTCCTCGGCTGCGCGACCTGCTGGAGCGGGCGGGTGTAAAGCCCACTGGCAAACAAGTCATGTTTCATGGATTGGATGAGGTGCCGGGTAAGGTGCCGCCCTTTATCCGCAGCATTCCACTTGAGAAGGCCGTGGATGGCGATACGCTGATCGCGATTCACATGAATGGCGCACCCCTGAACAAGCACCATGGTTTCCCCGCGCGTGCCCTAGTTCCCGGATGGATTGGCGCGGCTTCCTGTAAATGGTTGAGCGAGATCAAGGTGATAGAAAAAGAGTTCGAGGGAAACTTTATGAAGCCCGGGTATCGGATGCCGGACAAGCCGGTTGAGCCCGGTGGTTCGGTCAATCCAGACGAGACGCATCCCATTACTACATTGAATGTGAAGTCGGTTATCGCCAGCCCGAGGGATCGAACGCCGCTGAAGCAGGGCGCAATCGAAATTCACGGCGCGGCCTGGGCCGGTGAAGCCGATGTGACCAAGCTGGAAGTCTCGACGGATTCGGGAGCGACGTGGAATCCGGCGCGATTGGGAAGCGAGCATGCACATTATGCTTGGCGGCTGTGGAATTATTCGTGGAAGCCAGCTAAGAGCGGTGAGTTCGTGATCATGTCAAGGGCTAGCGACAGCAAGGGACGTCAGCAGCCCGCCACGGCTTCCTGGAATCCTAGCGGGTATCTGTATAACGCCGTCGACCAGGTGAAAGTCCATGTGCAAGTTTAGCGTCGTGGCAGTGATCATGATCGGCAGCGTTGCTTGGGTGTCGGGACAAGCTGCACAAGCTCCTGATCTACCGGCGGGCGACATGCAAGCTAAGGCACGTACGGCTTGTCTGGAATGCCATGAATCGCGAATCATCCTCCAGCAACGGCTCAGCAAGGCAACCTGGGGGAAGGAAGTGGATAAGATGGTGAAGTGGGGAGCCGTGGTCGATGCCAAAGACCGCGATGCCTTGATCGATTACTTGAGCACAAATTTTCCAGCCGACAAGCCCGCCGAGCCGGCCCCGCGAGTGCCCGGAAAAAAGAGATAATCGACAGAAACGCCTTTTTGTTTTCGTGGTACGGCCTACAAGGAAGGGGTCCTTCGACTCCGCTTGACTCAGGATGACACCCCGAAGACGCGAATGATTTCCTGGTCACTCCGAGCTTCTTCCCTCTTGTCAAACGGAGCGAGGAATCTGCTTTTCTCGTATTCGCGAAGAACAGCGGATTCCTCACCGGCTGAAGCCGGAATGACAAGCGTTGGTGTGGTCGACGGCGAAAGGCAGAGATCCTTCGGAGGCTGATGCCTGGTCGGATGACAAGTCTGTGTCGCGCCGCATGATCATCCTGGCCAATCCACAGGCTGCGTGTTGAGGTCCGGCTCGGCGGAATCGCCGACCATTTCCAAGACTGCCCCACAGTCGGTGACCAGATCTTCGACGGGGCAGTCGGGACGGCGAAGGCGCAACACCGCTCGAGCCAGGCTGTTATTGGTCACTTCGAAAGTGCCCGAGCAGTCTGTCTTGAGGTAAGCCAGGCGATGGACAGACGGGCCCTGCCCATCGATTTCAACTTCCACGTAACAGTTCGCAGAAGCGCAACAGTCAAAGCTCCACCTCATCTTGCGCCGGTCTCGGCGACGCTCGCGCAGGTCGCAGAATTTATAGACCGCGCCCTCATGCCACGAGACAGCCTTACGGAACATCAGCCCTAGCGGCATTTCGTAAACCAAAGCTTCAAAGGTACTGGCGGGAGGCTGGCCCCTATTGAAATAGGCGTGCGTCCAAGTCCAGAAGTGCCGGTGGCGATAACCGCAGTTGTGGCCTTGCAATCCGTAACCGAGTGCATCGCCACGAAAGGTGCGGTCATCGAGCGAAATTTCGCCTGAAAACACGGCGTCTGAGTGCGGGGTGCGCGAGAAGCCAATCCAGCCTTTGCGGCTGAGAGTCATGCGAAAGTTCGAGCGATACTTGAGGTCCCAGCTGAGGCGATGACCGCGAACATTCAGGCGGCCGCGGCAGGCATTTTCTCCGATCCAGTTCGGGCCGACTTCGAAATGAAAGGGAGTTTCACCCCGCGGGCTTAAACGAAATTCGGTCAGCGGAAAGCCTTGGATAAGACTCTCCGGCATACCCGCTTGCGGGAACCATGTGGCCCAGACTTGCACGGGAGCGCCGGCGGGATCGCGCACGCATCCGGCGCATCCCGGATTGGTAAGCAGGTAGCGAAACCACCAGGCCCCGCTGCCGTCAGCGAGCGCGAGCCGGAGAAACCATACCTCGTAGCGTCGGCGCATCGAGAGGCGCGAGTAGGTTTCGTTGAGAGTCTTCACAGCAGGAGAGAATAAACGGAAGAAGCTCTTAGCTGCTAGCTCGGTTCTCAGGCGTCAGTTGGCAGGTCTCAGGATCAGTAGAGCGGTAGGGAGAGCCGAAGACAGCGAAGCGCTATCGACCCAGCGTCCTAGGTGAGAACGCTACGATAGCGCCGCCTCAAGTGAATGACCCGAACTGATAGAAGTCTACCACCGTCGGGTTAACTGTCCAGTACATAGCGTGGTCCGGGTGGTAATGGCAGTGGCTGCGGAGCTTCGCTCCGCCTGGACAGGCGAGGCGCCCGTCCCCACACAAATTTGAAAGGACTAGGTTTTTTCTGCCTCGCCGGTGTCTTCGGTGGGTCGCTCGGGGCGAAGGAGCGGGAACAGGATGACGTCGCGAATGGTGTGCGAGTCGGTCAGCAGCATCGCCACGCGATCGACGCCGACGCCTACGCCGCCTGCGGGGGGCATGCCATAGGAAAGGGCGCGGATGTAGTCTTCGTCCATCTGGTGGGCTTCTTCGTCGCCGCGCTCGCGTTCTTTCAACTGCTGCTCGAAACGGCTGCGCTGGTCTTCGGGATCGTTGAGCTCGCTGAAACCGTTGGCCAACTCCATCTGTCCGGCGAAGATTTCCCAGCGCTCGGTCCATTCAGGCTCGTCGGATTTCTTTTTGGAGAGCGGTGAGACGGCGAGAGGGAATTCATAGATGATTGTGGGCTGAATCAGGTGTTCTTCAACCACGGCCTCAAATAAGTTGGCAATTGTTTTCCCGGTGGGCTCACTAGGATCGTAAGCGATATGAGCGTGTACTTGGTTGAAACGCTCGACCAAGGTTTTGACGGAGTCGTGGGACGCGAAGTCGGGCAGCTGAGGCTTGGCGCCAGCGGCTTGGGGCCAGTACTTGACGATGGCCTCGCGCATAGTCAGGCGCTGCCAGTTCGAAGTCGCCCAGTCGATCTCATGTTCGCCGAATTTCACTTTGGTTTCGCCGGTAACGTCGATGGCAGCGTGGGTCAGCAGGTTTTGCGTGAGTTCCATCACCTCGCGGTAGTCGGCATACGCCTGGTAAAACTCCAGCATGGTGAACTCGGGATTCCAGCGCCAGCCCAGACCCTCGTTGCGAAAATTACGATTGATCTCGTAAACACGGTCCAGTCCGCCGACCGTGAGCCGCTTCAGGTACAACTCTGGGGCAATGCGCAGGTAGAGCTTCATGTCGAGCGTGTTGTGATGCGTGACGAAGGGCCGCGCCACCGCGCCGCCTGCGATCGGCTGCATCATCGGCGTCTCTACCTCGACAAAGCCGTGGGAATCCATGAAACGACGGAATGATTGCACCAATCGGCTGCGCTTAAGAAAGACTTCGCGCACCTCCGGGTTCATGATGAGGTCGACGTAACGCTGGCGATAGCGGAGTTCGACGTCGGTCAGGCCATGCCACTTTTCCGGCAGCGGCAGCAAGTCTTTAGACAGGAACGTGATCTCCTCGACGTGCACGCTGAGCTCTCCCGTACGAGTGCGGAAGAGATAGCCGCTCACACCGATGTGATCTCCCAAATCAAGAAGCTTGTAAAGCTCGAATCCTTTTTCTCCGACTGCGTCCTTCCTTACGTAGATCTGCAGGCGCTGGCCAGCTTGTTGCAGGTGGGCGAATCCGGCCTTGCCCATCAGGCGAATGGCCATGATTCTTCCGGCTAGCCGCACGTTGACACGCGGATCCTCCAGTTCTTCGTCTGTCCTCTGGCTGTATTCCGCCAGAATCTGCGGGATCGTGTGAGTAGAGTCGTAACGGCGCGGATAACTCTCCTGGCCGAGAGCTTCGATTTTTTTCAGCTTCTCGCGGCGGAGTTGATAGATATTTTCGTCGAGTGCCAAGGCTTCCTTTAAGTGGACGGCGTATAGATAGGCCCGGAGTTCAATTCAGAAACAACGATTATAAATTAACCGCCGAGGACGCTGAGTGCGCCGAGAAAACGCCAATTGGCGATTGAAGAACCGAGATTCCTCGCTTCGCTTGACAAGGTATAAGAGAGTCGGAATGACAAGAAGTGAGATTGCTCGGGGTGACAAGACGTGACAAGATTTGAAGTCGGTGGGAATGAGAAGTCGCGTCAAGTCATTGAAGAATGTAAGCTTGAGGTCGATCGTCGAGACATTGGAAATGTAACCGCAGACCCGCCGTTGTCGCGGCTGTGGGAGCGGCTTTTCCACCGCCGTTTCGCCGGCTGCGTTGTGTTTTCTCCTTGCTATGCGCAGCCTGGCTTTCCGGCGTCGCTTTCGGACTGAGCCGCCGATTCGGCCTCTTGTAAATGCGTTCCAGCTCCTGATCAATCACCTTCCCCAGTTGGAACGGATCCAAAGACTGGTGGAGCTTTGTTAATTCTGCCGCCTGGTCCTTCCGGCATTGCCCACAGGCCAGTACCCGCTGCAACGGCGTTTGCGCGGCATCATAAACGCGTCGCACTTTCGATCCCACGCGAACTTTCTTCACCAGCTTCGCCGCGGGCAGATCCAGATTCTGCCACAAGCGCAGCTCGTGTCGGTACAGATCGGCGATGGCCTCCACCGCCGCTGGCGAATCGTAGCCTCCCCACCCCAGAAGCTTGCGCACCGGCGTCCAGTTCTTCTGCTCTAGGTGCGCCTTGTCGTCTTTCTGGTAAGGACGTCCGCGCGTGAGC